>NZ_CDRQYH010000097.1:0-12238 GCF_977039595.1 Enterobacter sp. | reverse complement strand
TTGTAGGTGGGCCAGTTGGTGATTTTGAACTTTTGCTTTGCCACGGAACGGTCTGCGTTGTCGGGAAGATACGTGATCTGATCCTTCAACTCAGCAAAAGTTCGATTTATTCAACAAAGCCCAATCGATCTGGTGAGCGCGTCTAAAGCTGAACTCTCTAAGCGCTACGGCTTTATTTACGTCGATCGCGATGATAGCGGAAAAGGCACGCTGGCGCGCAGCCGCAAAAAGAGTTTCTACTGGTATAAAGAGGTTATTGCTACGAAAGGGGCTTCGCTGAAAGCCTGATATCGAGGACGTTGCCCGGCGATGCGCCGGGCAAATGAATCAGAAAATCATTTTGAATACACCGGTAACCACTAAGAGACCTATCAGAAATATAATCAAAATAACCCACAGTAATATTTTCATTCCCTTCTCCCGCTCATGTATGTCCTGAATAAGTGTAGCAGGGTATTTATAGTTGGCATGAATGTATTAAATTTAATCATTATTTTTAGGAATAAATTTCCGTGTATTAAGATGTATGACAATTTGCGGATTGCCACGCGTTACTAAAAAAATTAACGACACTGAGCGTAACGTGCGCCTTTATTTTTTGAGTTTATGGCGTCATGAAACGTTCTCTTATTTTTTCTCTGAGTGCTCCCTTCGTTTTTATTCTGGCTGCCTGTGCGCCTGAACATGCCACGGTATCTCCCATTAAAACGCAAACCGCTGCGGCGTCGGTGAATACGCAGCTTCGTCATACCGACTGGCCGAAAAATGAGTGGTGGAAAGAGTATAACAATCCCGAACTTAACGGGCTTATTGCGAAAGCATTAAGCGATGCGCCGGATATGCAGATTGCCCGTCAGCGCATTACGCTTGCCGAAGCCCAGGCCAAAGCCGTAATGGCAGCCGACGGTCCGCAGATTAATTTTTCCGCCGATGCGGAACGTCAGAAAATGTCCGCCGAAGGGCTGATGGGACCGTTTGCCTTTACCGACCCGGCTGCAGGCACCACCGGGCCGTGGTACACCAACGGCACCTTTGGCCTGACCGCAGGCTGGGATCTCGATCTGTGGGGAAAAAATCGCGCCCGGGTCGAAGCCCGGATTGGCAAAGTGAATGCGCAAAAAGCGGAGCTGGAACAGACGCGTCAGCTGCTGGCCAGCAGCGTGGCGCGGCTCTACTGGGAGTGGCAAACGCAGGCCGCCGTGGGGGAGGTTCTCGCCCAGATCAAACATGAGCAGGACAATATTATCGGTGCCGATCGCGAGCTGTATCAACACGGCATCACCTCCTCCGTGGAGGGCGTCGAAACGGATATCAACGCCAACAAAACCGAAGCGCAGCTCGCAGAAGTCAACGGGAAGATGAAAGCCGTTGAGGCGCGCCTGGTCGCGCTGACGAACGCCTCTTCCGTGACGCTGACGCGGCACGCCTTGCCGACGGTGGAAGCCTCGTTACCGTCGACGCTCGGCTATGAACTGCTGGCACGTCGTCCGGATCTTCAGGAGGCGCACTGGTATATCGAAGCCTCTATGAGCGAAGTGGAGGCTGCCCGAGCGGCTTTCTACCCTGACGTGAACCTGATGGCATTCTTACAGCAGGATGCCCTGCACCTGAGCGATCTGTTCCGCTCTTCCGCGCAGCAGATGGGCATGACCGCCGGGCTGACGCTGCCGATTTTCGACAGCGGCAGGCTGAACGCCAGCCTGGATATTGCACAGGCGCAGAATAATCTCTCGGTGGCGAACTACAACAAAGCGGTGGTCGAAGCCGTCAATCAGGTGGCACGCACGGCCAGTGAAGTCGAAACGCTGACGGCGAAGAACAGCCACCAGCAGCAGGTTGAAAAAGATGCGGCACGTGTTGTGGCGCTTGCCCAGGCGCGTTTCAGCGCGGGGATCGTTGCGGGCTCTCGGGTCAGTGAAGCCAGAATACCGGCCCTCAAAGAACACCTCGAAGGATTACTGTTAAAGGGGCAGTATGTCGACGCCACGCTGCAGCTGACCTCGGCGCTGGGCGGTGGCTATCATCATGGCTAAAAAAGGTCATTATCTATACTTACCTCTTTGCAGTTTTTCAGGAGGTGAGTATGACCAGAGTAGCGATTGTAACCGCATCGGATTCCGGGATCGGTAAAACCACGGCGCTGATGCTTGCAGAGCGCGGGTTTGATATTGGCGTCACCTGGCATTCGGATGAAAAAGGGGCGCTGGAAACCTGCCGCGAAGTTGAAGCGCAGGGGCAGCGCGCAGAGGCTATCCATCTTGACTTAAGCACACTGCCGGAAGGCGCAGAGGCTATTGAAACGCTGATTGCGCGTTTTGGCCGGCTGGACGTGCTGGTCAATAATGCGGGTGCGATGACCAAAGCGCCGTTCCTTGAAATGCCGTTTGACGACTGGCGGAATATTTTCACCGTCGACGTGGACGGCGCGTTTCTCTGTTCACAAATTGCCGCCCGGCAGATGGTGAAGCAGGGGGAAGGGGGGCGAATTGTGAACATTACCTCGGTGCATGAGCACACGCCGCTGCCGGAGGCGAGCGCCTACACGGCGGCAAAACATGCGCTCGGCGGGTTAACCAAATCCATGGCGATGGAACTGGTTAAGCACAATATTCTGGTGAATGCCGTCGCGCCGGGTGCCATTGCCACGCCGATGAATGACATGAACGACAGCGAAGTGAAGGAAGGCTCAATGCCGGAAATACCGCTGGCAAGGCCGGGCCACACTAAAGAGATCGCCAGCCTGGTGGCGTGGCTGTGCGACAGCGACGCCAGCTACACGACGGGGCAATCTTTTATTGTCGACGGGGGCTTTATGCTGGCGAACCCGCAGTTTAAGCCGGAGGGGTAGTAACCTTTCTCCCTCTCCCACAGGGTTGAGGAATCCCCAGTAATTTTTTTACCTGAAGCGATGAACGTTGCTTCAGCAAAATTAATAGCTTACAGCGACGCCCTGGTCCGGCTGTAAATCGCCGAAGCGTTTCCGTAAGGCCGGGGCGAGGCGCAGGGATGCGCCGAGAGGGCGTGGCCTGCAGGGATGCAGGCTCATGCCCGACCCGATAGCCTGAAGGAATAAGCTGAGGGCACCGCGAAGCGGCGATTTACCGCCGGGAGCCCGGGTCGCCAGGGTGGTGGCGATTGAGCCACCCTGGCACGTTCACCGGTCATGTCGTTTCAGAGTAGCAAGGAACATAAAGTGAACGGAATGACCTCCACAGCCGTATGTTCCCCCTCACCCCAACCCTCTCCCTCAAGGGAGAGGGGGTCGTCCGTGCAGGCATTATTTTGTGGGGAACCCTCAGCCATGAGGGTGAGGGCATCAGGCCGCACTCACTCCTCATCCCGCGTCTTTTCCCGGTGCTTCAGCCACAGTCGAACCCCAATCACCGCCACAACCACAAGAATCAACCACGCCCAGTGCTTCAGGTGCTGGTCGAGATTATGCAGCCATGGCGCAATCACTTCGCCCCCTGCGTAACCGAGCGTCGTAAAGATCAGCGCCCAGGCAACCGCGCCCACAATATTGAGTGGCAGAAAAATTCTTGGCGGCAGATGACTGGCACCAATCAGTATCGGCCCGATAATGCGAAAGCCATACATAAAGCGCGTGCCAATGACGAACAGATAGGGATGACGTTGAATGAGCCGCTGAGCGCGGCGGATTTTCTTTTGATGCTTTGCGAAGCGTTTAAGCAGCGTTGGCCCAAAGCGCAGCCCCAGAAAGTAGAGCAGCTGATCGCCAATCATTCCACCCAGCGCGACCGCGGCAACGACCAGCGGGAACTTCAGTAATCCCTGATGTGCGGCGACGCCCCCTAACAGCGTGATGGTTTCACCTTCTGCTACGCTGCCGATGACCAGCGCGGCATATCCATATTGTTCAATGAGTGCGTTAATATCCATTACGTAAATGTTATCTCCCTCAGCGTGCCTCGTTTAATCATATACCCCATGAATCAACAGCGGGGAAATCAACGGAAATTTCCCACTGTACATAAAATAATCTAAAGCCTGCATTATACTTAAGGTATCGCTGACGGGCCGACAACAAGGGGGCGCTATGAACCATGTCTGGGGACTTTTCTCCCATCCCGATCGTGAAATGCATGTCATTAAAAGTGAGAACGAAACGGTCTCGCATCATTATACGCACCATGTGCTGCTGATGGCTGCGGTGCCGGTAATATGCGCCTTTATCGGAACAACACAAATCGGCTGGAACTTCGGTGACGGCACCGTAGTTCAGCTTTCCTGGTTTACCGGGCTTTATCTGGCCATCGTTTTTTATGGCCTGATGCTGGCGGGTGTGGCGGTTATGGGGCGCGTCATACACTGGATGGCGCGTAACTATCCGCAGCGTCCATCGCTGGCGCACTGTATGGTCTTTGCCGGGTATGTCGCGACCCCGCTGTTCTTAAGCGGTATTGTTGCGCTCTATCCACTGGTCTGGCTGTGCGCGCTGATCGGTACCATTGCCCTCTTTTACACCGGGTATCTGCTGTATCTGGGGGTTCCAACCTTCCTGAATATCAATAAAGAAGAAGGCCTGAGTTTTTCCAGTTCAACACTCGCCATTGGGGTGCTGGTGCTGGAGGCGCTACTGGCGCTGACGGTTATTCTTTGGGGTTACGGATACCGGCTCTTCTGAGTTCACTGCATTGCTGGCGTAAATGCCAGCAATGCAGCATCTGTTCACGATTATCCGCTGGCGACAACGCCCGGTGACCGCTATGATGCCGAAGCCAGCCTGTGTTTATCCGTTGATACAGGCGGTGTACGTCATGACGTGCGTGAATAATTATCAGAAGTCTCACCATGCAGAAATTCCGAGTCTCTTTACTTAGCCTGGCGCTGCTGCTGGGCGCGTCCGCTGCCGTGCCGGCCGTCGCCAAAACGCCCGCGGTGAGCGCCGCCGCTGCTCAACCGCAAATTGCGTCCGGCAGCGCGATGATTGTCGATCTCAACACCAATAAGGTGATCTATGCCAGCCATCCGGACCTGGTGCGCCCGATCGCCTCAATTACCAAATTAATGACCGCGATGGTGGTGCTTGATGCACATCTGCCGCTGGACGAAAAATTGAAGGTGGATATCAGCCACACGCCGGAGATGAAGGGGATCTACTCTCGCGTGCGTCTGAACAGTGAAATCAGCCGTAAAAATATGCTGCTGCTGGCGCTGATGTCGTCTGAAAACCGGGCGGCGGCGAGCCTGGCGCACCACTATCCGGGCGGCTACGACGCCTTTATCCGCGCGATGAACGCGAAAGCCAAAGCGCTGGGGATGAACAATACGCACTACGTTGAACCGACGGGGCTGTCGATCAACAACGTCTCTACGGCGCGCGACCTGACGAAACTGCTGATTGCCAGCAAACAGTATCCGCTGATTGGTCAGCTCAGCACCACCCGTGAAGAGATGGCGACCTTTGCGAACCCGGCCTATACGCTGCCGTTCCGCAATACTAACCATCTGGTTTACCGGGATAACTGGAATATTCAGCTAACGAAAACCGGCTTTACCAACGCGGCAGGACACTGTCTGGTGATGCGCACCGTGTTTAACGGTAAGCCAGTGGCGCTGGTGGTGATGGATGCCTTCGGCAAATATACCCACTTCGCGGACGCGAGCCGCCTGCGCACCTGGATTGAAACCGGAAAAGTGCAGCCTGTACCGGCCGCGGCATTGACGTATAAAAAGCAGAAAGCCGAGCAGATGGCGACGGCGCAGAATGATTAGGTAAAAGCAAAACGGTAACGCATGTTACCGTTTTTTATGTTTTCTCCCTCTCCCTGTGGGAGAGGGCCGGGGTGAGGGCATCAGACCGCACTGCGTTTATTCCGGCAGCGTCCAGTCACCATCGTTGAGCGGGCGCTGCATAATCACCGTATCCCGCCAGTCGCCTTTCTTGTACCCCACGCTGCGCAGCTGACCGACAATCTCGAAGCCGTGCTTTTTATGCAGCCGCAACGAGCCGGCATTATTATTGCCATCTCCCACCACGGCAATCATTTGCCGCCACGGCCCTTGCTCGCAGCGTTCAATCAGCGCATCCATCAGTGCCGAGCCAAAACCGCGCCCGGTAATGCTGGCATCAACGTATATCGACTCTTCCAGGGTATAGCGGTAGGCGTGCCGTGGACGGTAAGGCGTGGCGTAGCAGTAGCCCACCACGATGCCGCGATAAAGTGCTATAAGCCACGGTAAACCGTTCTCAGCCACGCTTTTCATGCGATGGCGCATTTCGTCGATGGTGGGGGGGACTTCTTCAAACGACGCGCGCCCGTGAAGCACATGCCATGCATAGATCGCGGCAATAGCATGCACATCATCGGGAAGGGCGTCGCGCACTTCCAGTTCGGTCTCGGATAAAACATCAACAGCCGACATGATGTGCCTGCTCCTCGTTATAGAAAGCCGGAGAAACGTTTCTCCGGCGATAAGCAGTTACTCTATTACGATTAAGGAGCGCTTAACAATCTCTCAAATTTGGCTGTAGGAATTAATCAGACGTTTGCGTTATGCGCTGCTCCGCGTCTGCGCTCTCTTTCCAGTATTTCTTCCGCGTTGTTTTACCAATGCCGGGATTCATGCTGTTTGTAGGGTCATTCTCGCGATAAAACTGCTTAAGTGCGTCAGGGGCTTCATAAAGATGTCCGACGTTATGTTCCGCAGGATATTGTGCGCCGCGTTCACGCAGAAGGGCGAGCATCTGCTCCTTCAGTTCGTGTGCGTCGACCCCTTTTTTGACAATGTAATCCTGATGGAAGACATAACACATAAAATGGCCGTAATAGAGCTTGTGCACCAGCTTGCTGTCGATTTCCGGCGGGAGATGCTCGAACCAGTCGGTGTCGTTACGCCGCAGGGCGATATCCAGCGCCAGAATATCTTCCACTTCTTCGGAATGCACCGCCTGATAACGGATGGCTGCGCCTGCGGCGGCAAAACGGTGCAGGAAGGCTTTGCTGCCCTCTTCAGGCGTACAGGCAAAGAAATCCCCTTCGGCGGTTTTGAAGTATTCGGTCAGCCAGGACTGCGCTTCGGCAATCCCGTCCCCGGCCATTTTCAGCAGCAGGTGATGTTCGTACTTGTCGCGCCAGGTTTTCATTCTCTCCGGTAAATGCGCCGGGAAAACGTTGCCCAGCTTCTGCATAAAGCGGTCGGTGAAGTGGGGTTTAAACAGCGACACTTTCTCCAGCATCGCATCGGTGCGGCCCTTCATGGTGAAGAAGAACGGCATTTTGTCGGTGCCGAGCTTGTCGATCATCAGGAAGGTATCTTTGCCGTAACGTTCGGCGATGTCGTAAATGTCCCGGTGCATGTACTCGCCCGCCACCGGAAGATTGCTGAATTCGCCCAGAATATGACGGCGGATTTCCGTCAGAACCTCAGGCTGATTGGTACCGATGTAAAATACCTGCTGCTTTTTCTCTGCCGGGAAGGTATCCAGACGCACAGCAAAAACGGCAAGCTTCCCGGCGCAACCGGAGGATTCAAACAGGCGGTCCGGGTCGGCGTTGTAGCGCGCCGGCGTATCGGCGTCGATATCCCGTACGCGGGTCACGTAGTCGTGATCGTGCGCATGACGACCGTCGTGCTGCACGTCTTCGTCCTTCACGCGATCGTCGTCAAGTTTGCTGAGGATCTGTTCTGGCGTCACGCCGAGATCGATTCCCAGATGGTTCACCAGCGTCAGCTTGCCGTTTTCGTCAATACGGGCAAACAGCGACATCTCGGTATACGCCGGGCCGCGCTGCACCAGCGAGCCGCCGGAGTTATTGCAGATCCCGCCGACCACCGAGGCGCCAATGCAGGAGGAGCCAATCACCGAGTGCGGTTCGCGGCCCAGCGGCTTGAGCGCTTTTTCGAGGGAGTAAAGCGTGGTGCCGGGGAACGCGAGCACCTGCTCGCCCTTGTCCAGCAGGTGCAGCTTGTCGAGACGCAGGGTACTGATAATCACGATGTCACGATCGTAATCGTTGCCGTTCGGCGTGGAGCCTTCGGTCAGGCCGGTGTTGGCCGCCTGCATTAAAATAATCTTGTCGGCCGCGACGCAGGCGCTCAGCACGCGCCACAGTTCCAGCAGCGTGCCGGGGAAAACCACCGCCAGCGCCTCGCCCTGACCGGAGCGGAAGCCCTTGCGGTAGCGGGCGGTTTTAGCCGGGTCGGTAAGCAGGTGAGAGGAGCCAACCAGGCGCGACAGTTCGTTAATAAATGCTTTGTTATCGTCAGTTCGAACAGAAGACATCTTCCACTCCTTGTGGTGGGGCAAATTTCTCGCTGTAAAGCATAGCGCGATTAACTGTTAAGCGGTCGAGTATTCACGAGAAAAATCAGAGAATAACCCTGCAACGTTCAGAGGGTTTGTGGCACACTGCGCTTTTCGCACGGTATGGCCGAGATCGTCCGGCGGTTATTTATGAGAGAGTAAAACGACATGAAATGGCTATGTTCTGTAGGTGTCGCCGTCAGCCTGGCGCTGCAACCTGCGCTGGCAGAGGATTTGTTTGGCAATCACCCGCTCACGCCTGAAGCGCGGGATGCGTTTGTCACGGAATTGCTCAAGAAAATGACGGTCGATGAGAAAATCGGCCAGCTGCGTCTGATCAGCGTCGGCCCGGATAACCCGAAAGAGGCCATCCGAGAGATGATCAAAGACGGGCAGGTAGGGGCCATCTTTAATACCGTCACCCGCCAGGATATCCGCAAGATGCAGGACCAGGTGATGGATCTCAGCCGCCTGAAGATTCCGCTGTTCTTCGCCTATGACGTGGTGCACGGCCAGCGTACCGTCTTCCCGATTAGCCTCGGCTTAGCGTCTTCCTTTAACCTCGACGCGGTGAAAACCGTCGGGCGCGTGTCGGCGTATGAAGCGGCGGACGACGGCCTGAACATGACCTGGGCGCCCATGGTGGACGTTTCGCGCGATCCGCGCTGGGGCCGCGGCTCGGAAGGCTTTGGTGAAGATACGTACTTAACCTCCACGATGGGTAAAACCATGGTGGAAGCGATGCAGGGTAAAAGCCCGGCGGACCGCTACTCGGTGATGACCAGCGTCAAACACTTTGCGGCCTATGGCGCGGTTGAGGGCGGGAAAGAGTACAACACCGTCGACATGAGCCCGCAGCGCCTGTTCAACGACTACATGCCGCCGTACAAGGCAGGGCTTGATGCGGGCAGCGGCGCGGTGATGGTAGCGTTGAACTCGCTGAACGGCACGCCTGCGACGTCCGATTCCTGGCTGCTGAAAGACGTGCTGCGCGACCAGTGGGGCTTTAAGGGCATCACCGTTTCCGACCACGGCGCGATTAAAGAGCTGATCAAACACGGTACCGCCTCCGATCCGGAAGACGCGGTGCGCGTCGCGCTCAAGTCCGGCATCAACATGAGCATGAGCGACGAGTACTACAGCAAATACCTGCCTGGGCTTGTGAAGAGCGGCAAGGTAACGATGGCGGAGCTGGACGATGCCGCGCGCCACGTGCTGAACGTGAAATACGACATGGGGCTGTTTAACGATCCGTACAGCCACCTGGGCCCGAAAGACTCTGACCCGGCAGATACCAACGCTGAAAGCCGCCTGCATCGCAAAGAAGCGCGTGACGTGGCGCGCGAAAGCCTGGTGCTGCTGAAAAACCGCCTCGACACGTTGCCGTTGAAAAAATCCGGCACCATTGCCGTGGTGGGGCCGCTGGCCGACAGCAAGCGCGACGTGATGGGCAGCTGGTCTGCCGCGGGCGTGGCTGACCAGTCCGTGACCGTGCTGACCGGTATCAAGAGTGCCGTCGGTGAAAATGCCAAAGTGGTCTATGCCAAAGGGGCGAACGTCACCAACGATAAAGACATCGTGACCTTCCTCAACCAGTACGAGGAAGCGGTGAAGGTCGATCCGCGCACGCCGAAGGAGATGATTGACGAGGCGGTGAACGCCGCGAAGCAGTCTGACGTCGTGGTCGCGGTCGTGGGAGAAGCGCAGGGTATGGCGCACGAAGCCTCCAGCCGTACCGATATCACGATTCCACAGAGCCAGCGCGATCTGATCGCAGCCCTGAAAGCGACCGGCAAGCCGCTGGTGCTGGTGCTGATGAACGGTCGCCCGCTGGCGCTGGTGAATGAAGACCAGCAGGCTGACGCCATTCTGGAAACGTGGTTCGCCGGTACCGAAGGCGGTAACGCCATCGCCGACGTGCTGTTTGGGGATTACAACCCGTCGGGCAAGCTGCCGATGTCCTTCCCGCGCTCCGTCGGGCAGATCCCGGTTTACTACAGCCACCTGAACACCGGTCGTCCGTACAATGCTGACAAGCCGAACAAGTACACGTCTCGTTACTTCGACGAAGCTAACGGCCCGCTGTATCCGTTTGGTTACGGCCTGAGCTACACCACCTTTAAGGTCTCTGACGTGAAAATGTCGGCGCCGACCCTGAAGCGTGACGGCAACGTTACCGCCAGCGTCGAGGTAACCAACACCGGCAAGCGCGAAGGGGCTACGGTGATTCAGATGTACGTTCAGGATGTTACCGCGTCGATGAGCCGTCCGGTGAAGCAGCTGCGCGGCTTCGAGAAGGTCAACCTCAAGCCAGGGGAAACCAAAACCATCAGCTTCCCGATCGACGTGGATGCGCTAAAGTTCTGGAACCAGCAGATGAAATATGATGCGGAACCGGGCAAATTTAACGTCTTTATCGGCGTGGACTCCGCCCGCGTGAATAGAGGCGAGTTCGAGCTGCTGTAACCTTTCCCTCCTTTGCCTCCCCCCGTCCTGCGGGGGAGGCGTCTTACCTTATGCTAAAAAGGCATTTTGACGGTTAATTCCGCCGTTTTAAGCTACGCTTTTCTCTCAAGCCTCTGAAAAAGGCAGCAAAAAAATGAGGATAGCGGAATGACGATTGCAAAGGGGATGTTGGGATCTGCGGTGTTACTGGCGGCGCTGAGCCTGCCGTTACAGGCGGCGGAGCCGGTAAAAGTGGGCTCAAAGATCGATACCGAAGGCGCGCTGCTCGGCAATATTATTTTGCAGGTGCTGGAAAGTCACGGCGTGAAAACGGTCAATAAAGTCCAGCTCGGCACCACGCCCGTCGTGCGCGGCGCGATTACATCCGGCGAGCTGGATATCTACCCGGAATACACCGGCAACGGCGCATTCTTCTTCAAAGATGAAAACGATCCGGCATGGAAAAACGCCAAAGCCGGGTATGAGAAAGTCAAAAAACTCGACGCGGAACAGAACAAGCTGGTCTGGCTGACCCCGGCACCGGCCAACAATACCTGGACTATCGCCGTGCGCAAGGACGTGGCGGAGAAAGGGAAGCTGACTTCTCTGGCGGATCTCAGCCGCTACCTGAAAGAGAAGGGCGACTTTAAGCTGGCTGCGTCCGCGGAGTTTATCGAGCGTCCCGACGCGCTTCCTGCGTTCGAAAAAGCCTACGACTTCAAGCTCGACCAGGCTCAGCTGCTCTCGCTGGCGGGCGGGGACACGGCGGTAACCATCAAAGCGGCGGCGCAGCAAACCTCCGGCGTTAACGCGGCAATGGCCTACGGCACCGACGGCCCGGTGGCGGCGCTCGGCCTGCAAACCCTGACCGATCCTAAAGGCGTACAGCCGATTTACGCTCCGACCCCGGTCGTGCGTGAGGCGGTACTGAAAGCCTATCCGGAGATTGCCGAATGGCTCAAACCGGTTTTCGAAAAGCTTGATGAAAAAACGCTGCAGCAGCTGAATGCCAGCATTGCCGTCGAGGGGCTGGATGCCAAAAAAGTGGCCGCCGACTTCCTGAAACAACAAGGGCTTGTGAAGTAACGGGAAAGGGCTGTGCCAATAAAATGTCATAACCGCGTACTGCTGCTGTTGGCCTGCGTTGCCGTCGCGGCAGTCGCGCTACCGTTTGTGAATGTTGCCCCTAACCGCCTGATGTCGGGAGAAGGAAAAGCGCTCTGGCAAATCTGGTCGTTCACGCCGTGGTGTCTGGCGTCGGCGCTCGGCGCGTGGGTGATCCTTTCTCTCTGGCAGGGGCGCACGGCGCAGTGGCTGACGCTGCTCCTCGCTGAAGGGCTGTTTATCATCCTGTTCTGGGGGGCCGGGCTGGCGGCAACGCATATGACGTCGGCGGAAAGTCCGCTGGCGAGAACCACGGTGGGCAGCGGCCTCTGGCTCTGGCTGGCGCTGTGTCTGCTGGCCTGCAGCGATGCCATTCGTCGACTCATCGCAAGTAGCGTCTGGCGCTGGGTACTTAATGCG
>NZ_CDRQYH010000096.1:0-12265 GCF_977039595.1 Enterobacter sp. | reverse complement strand
GCTCCCTGCATCAGGTTACTCCCCGCGCAGCGGCGAGCTGACGGCCCGTGAGATGACCATCGCGAAAAACGCCTGGCAGTATTTCGTCTCCAACTATCAGCCCACGACGGGCCTGGTGAATGCGGTCAACAAATATCCCTCCACCACCATGTGGGACAGCGCCTCCTATCTGGCCGCCCTGACGGCGGCGCGCGAACTCGGGATCATTGATAAAGCGGAATTTGACCGCCGGATGCTGAAATTCCTCGCCACGTTAAACACCCTGGTGCTCTTTCGCAACGAGCTGCCCAACAAGGCCTATAACACCATCAGCGGCCAGAAGGTGGACTACACCAACAAGCCCGGCGAAATTGGCTTCTCGGCGCTGGATATCGGGCGAATGCTGGTCTGGCTGAAAATCATCAAAGAGCGTTATCCGGAATACGGCAACAGCATTGATAACGTGGTGCTCGGCTGGGATTTCAGCCACGCGATCGACCCCTGCGGCACGCTGTACGGGGCCTATCTGGAGAACGGCCAGCCGAAGTACGTTCAGGAAGGGCGGCTGGGCTATGAAGAGTACGGCGCGGCTGGGTTCCAGCTGTGGGGGTTTAATACCTGTAAAGCCAGCCGTCCGCAGCCTTACGAGCTTGCCGAGATCTACTGCGTGCTGGTCCCGTACGATACGCGCGATCCACGCAACACGTCGCAGCATAACTACGTGGTGACGGAATCCTACCTCCTCTACGGGCTGGAGTTCGGCTTTGACAAACCGACCGACCGGGATAACGCCCCGCGCGACTACTCCCTGACGTGGATGAAAAACTTTGCCGACCGCGTTTATCAGGCTCAGGAGAACCGCTATACCATTACTGGCGTCCTCACCGCGCGCTCCGAGCACCAGCTCGATAAGGCCCCTTACTTCGTCTATGACACCGTCTTCAGCGACGGGTACAACTGGAACACCATTACCGATAAGGGACAGTTCGTCCCTAACGCTGCCGCGATTTCGCTGAAGGCGGCGCTGGGCATGTGGGTGCTGTGGAACTCCCCCTATACCGACCGCCTGCTGAATACCATTGAGAATGCCAACGAAGAGGGAAAAGGCTACTACGAAGGGCTGTATGAAAACGGCGACGGCCCGATCAAAGAGTTCACCGCGAACAACAACGGCATCATGCTGGAGGCCCTGTTGTTCAAAAAAGAGGGAAAACTGCTGGCCTTCAACACCGACAATCCGAAGAGCAAGGATTTTGCCCCGTCTCTGTGGGATCAAAAGCTGCTCGATCAGTTTGAAGAGAACAACACGCTGCGCAGCCGCCCGTTCCTTACCAGCACACCGGCCGTAAAAAGCTGGTGCGACCGGACCGGCGTCACGCAGCGCACCAAACCCGCCTGCCAGGCCTGCCAGTGCGCGTCATGCAGCGCGGACGAGCCCGTTAAACTGCCTCCGGTGACTGCGCAATGCTTAAAACCTTAGCCAGAGGGCTTGCGGGATTACTCCTTGCAGGCGCGATCGTCTTTGCGCTGTTTGCCCATCAGGGCGCAGGCTGGCGCTGGCTCATCAGTGGCGGCTGGCACTCGAGCGCGCGTATTGCCGCCCTGACGCCGGAAGAGCGGACGTGGGCGGCGATCGCCTGGCGCTATTTCGTCAATAATACCCAGCCGCAAACCGGGCTGGTCAACGGCAGCGACAAACAGCCCCGCGTCACGCTCTGGCAAATGGGCGACACGCTTATCGCCCTGCTGGCGGCCAAAGAGCTGGGGCTGATTGACGACGCCGAATATGACGCTCGCCTGACGCGGCTGATGGGCACCCTCAACCGCCTGATGCTGACCGAGGCCCGGACGCCGGGTCGACTCTATTCCAGCCAGACGGCGACGCCGATCGACTTTAGCGGCAAGCCCGTTAAAAATGGCTGGTCCGCGCGCGATATGGCGCGCCTGATGCTCGCCCTGCGCCTCACCGCAGAGCGGGAACCGCAGTACAGCGAATACCTGGATAAAATCATTCTGCGGTGGAATTTCTGTCCGGTCATCGATCGTGAAGGCGAACTATGGTCATCTTCCCTGCAAAACGGTCAGCCGGTGGTGCGCGAGGAGCTGCGCCTGGGCGAGAGCGAATATGCCGCAACGGCGTTTCAGCTGTGGGGATTTTCCCCGGATAAAGCGTTTACGCCCCCGGCACACCACGTCATCATCGCCCAGCGGCGTCTGGCCGTCGATGCCCGGGATCCGCGCACCACGTGGCAGCCCTCCCTGATCGCCACCCTTCCCTATATGCTGCCGGGCCTGGAGTTTGGCTGGGAACCCGAAGGCGTTGCGGCCGATCTGCAAAAGCACCTGCGCAAGCAGGCCGAAAACGTCTGGCTGAGCCAGAAGAGCCGCTGGGAGACCGATAAGATCCTGACGGCCAGGGCAGATTTCTCGCTCCCGCAGGCCCCCTGGCATATTCAGGATACGGTCTGGGGAAATGGCTATGCCTGGAACTCTGTCGGTGACGATGGACGAGACTACACCCGTTTCGCGCAGGTATCGACCAAAGCGGTCTTTGCCCTGTGGGCACTGTGGGACACCCCTTACACCGACGTGCTGATGGCGGTGACAAAGCATCTTAACGATCCGCAAAAAGGCTGGTACGAAGGCCGCCAGGAAGCCACGGGCGATACCAACGCTGCGCTCACCCTTTCCACCAATGCCACGGTGCTGGAAGCCCTGTTCTTTAAGCACAACGCGGGCCCCCTGTTTGACGCCCGCCGGGCCAAAAAAGAGAGCTACTTTACGCGCCGTGTGGCAGATGACTATACGCCCGTCGGGCACTGTCTACCGGGCGAAAACGCCGTAAGGAGGACGCCGTGAAATTTTACCGCGATCTGTTTGAATCCAGCCTGAACCGCGTCTTTCCGGATAATGATAAAACGGCGTTTTTCCAGACGTTCTATGACGCCTTCGTTCATATGTCGCCCGAGACGGAGCAGCATTTTTCTCGCCTGCCGGATAGCGAGGGTCAGCAGACTCTGTTTAAGAGTTTCTTCGCCATGCTTGCGGTAGACGGCGCGTTAATCGTGCCTGATTTTCTCGAGCGCCTGGCGCGGGAGCAAAGCGACGACGGTCTCCACCTCCCCCCGCGTTTTTTCGCCCTGTGGCGCGAAGCGATGTTGAACACCGTGAGCCTGCGCGATCCGCAGTGCGACGATGAGATCCTGACGGCCTGGGCCATGGCGATCGCGCCCGGGCTGGAATACCTGCGCCGGCAGGCAGAACTGCACTACCGCGCGTAGGAGGATCACGATGAGCGCATTCACGTACGATCTTAACGCGTTGCCGGCGGCCGTCATGATTTATGACCGCGAGGAACGCCTGCAGGCCTGGAATCACAACGTGGCCCTCTTTTATCCGGTCATCACCCCGTGGCTGAAGGCGGGCACAACGCTGGAGTCGCTGGCGGAACGCTTTATCGACGCCGTTTACAACGTCGACCCCGGCCTGCGCCAGACGCTGCGCGAGTCGATCGTGCGCAACTGTCGGCAGGATAAACACTGCGAAGTGCGGCAGGCGGGCCAGCGGCGCATCTTCGTCCAGCACCAGCGCCTTGCGGACGGCGGCATTGTCAGCCTGCACAGCGATATTACCGAGCTGGATGAAGCGCAGCGCGCGCGGCACCAGCTGCATGACGATTTTCTGCTGACGGCGGAATCCATCCATATCGGGATCTGGGACTGGCAGGTTTCCGGCGACACGCTCCAGGTCAACGATACCCTGCTTGCCATGCTGGGCCAGTCGCGCACCCAGTGGCGATATCCGGTGCGTTTTCTGCTCAATCAGGTCCACGAGAACGATCGTGCAGCGCTGCGCAAGGCTCTACAAGCTTCGAAGCAGGATCATCGCCCGGTCTTTGAATGTGAAATTCGCGTGCATCACCCTACCGAAGGACTGCGCTGGATGCTGCTCTCCGGCCAGGTGGTCACACTCTCTATTGAGGGAAACGCCGAGCGCGTGATTGGCACGCTGCAGGATATTACGCGCCGTAAGGAGGCTGAAATTCAGGCGTTCGCCTCGGCCATTGAGGCACAAAAAGCCAATGAGGCAAAAAGCGCGTTCCTGGCGAATATGAGCCATGAAATTCGCACCCCCATGAACGGCATTATTGGCATGACCCAGCTGTGCCTGGATACGGCGCTCAGCGCCGATCAGCGCGATTACCTGACGCTGGTAATGAGTTCTGCCCAGTCTTTGCTGCACATCATTAACGATATTCTCGACTTTTCCCGGATTGAAGCCGGAAAAGTGGAGCTGGAGGCGGAGCCCGTCCCGGTCCGCCCCTTCATTCAGTCGCTTATTCGCCCCCACATGCCGGGCGCAAGCGAAAAAGGCATCGAGCTTCTGGTTGATATTGCACCCGACGTTCCCGACGTGCTGCTGGTCGATGGCGCCCGGCTGCGTCAGGTTCTGACCAATCTGCTGGGTAATGCGCTGAAGTTTACCCATAAGGGGGAAGTGATCCTGATTGTTGAGCCCGGCGATAGCGCGGATCGATGGCGTTTCCGGGTGTGCGACAGCGGCATTGGCATACCGGCAGATAAGCAGAAAGCCATTTTTGAAGCCTTCAGCCAGGCGGATAACTCAACCACGCGCCGCTATGGCGGTACGGGGCTCGGGCTAACCATCTCTGCGCGACTGGTCGCAGCGATGGGCGGCGAATTAACGGTATCCAGCGAGCCGGGGAAAGGCAGCGAATTTTCCTTCGCGCTGCCGCTTGCGGCCCAGGCGCCTGGCCCGGAGGAACGCCGGCATAGCCATCGCTTTAACGGGGAGCCCGTGCTGGTGGTTGATGATAACGCGACCAACCTGCGGCTATTGGCCGCCATGCTGAGCCAGATGGGGCTGAAACCCACCTGCGTTAATAACGCCAGCGAGGCCATCAACCGGGTTAAAACCGGAACGGCATGGCCGCTGATCCTGCTGGACGCGCAGATGCCGGATATGGACGGCGTGTCGCTGGCCCTCGAACTTTCGGTGCTGCCGCAGGTTGCTGAGAGCCACATCATAATGCTGAGCTCCATGAGCCGACATTTTGATATCAATATGCTGAAGCGGATCGGTATCCAGAACTACCTGCATAAACCTATCGCCCAGAATGAATTGCATCAGGCGATTGCCGCGGCGTTTGAACGTGCGCCGAAGACGGTGAGTGAAAGCGCGCCCGCGCCCACCGTCGCGCCGGGCACAGCCGGGCTCAGGGTCCTGCTTGCGGAAGATAATCTGGTCAACCAGAAGGTCGCTGCGCGCCTGCTCGAGCGGCTCGGCCACACCTGTCAGATCGTCGATAATGGCGTCGCGCTGCTGGAACGCTGGCGCGCGGGCGCGCGGGCGCGTGGGACGTTTTGCTGATCGATCTTCAGATGCCTGAGATGGACGGTGAAACCGCCATTCGCCTGCTGCGCGAAGAAGAACTCGCCCGGCCCGGACCGGCTCAGCCCACCGTCGCCATGACGGCACACGCCATGCAGGGGGATAAAGAGCGCTGTCTTCAGATGGGTTTCGACGGCTACATTGCCAAACCCATCAGCCAGAAGCGTCTCGCTGAAGAGATTGCTCGCGTGCTCCCGCGCCACGATGCCCCTTACGACTTCCCGGATGAAGCACGCCTGCTGAAGCAGTGCGCTGACGACCCTGCGCTGGTACAGGAGCTGCTGGCCCTGTTTGGCGAAGGGCTGGAGGAGGCCATGAAGGCCATCACCCGGGCTATTGACAGCGACGATCGTGAAGCGCTGCGCCGCGCGGCCCACAAGCTGCGAGGAGAAGCCGTCACTCTGGATTTCGGGCGACTCGCCCGTCAGCTGCAGGCGCTGGAGAGCGAGGCGCACACGCTGGAGGGGCAACAGCTTACGACGCTAAACCAGCAGCTTCAGAAGGAATCGCTGCGCCTGATGGCGTGGCTCAACGCGCGCGGGGTAAACGCATGATTGCTCGCAACTGCGCGCTGCTCTTTGCCCTGTTGACCACCCACACTGTGGCTAACTCTGCACCGGTCAGCTGGTCTCTGGCCGGAGAATGGCAGGTTCAGGACGCCAATAATAGTGCGCATCCTGCTGCATCAGGCTGGCGCCCGCTTCAGGTCCCCGCCAACTGGTACAGCGCCGGATACGATCATCAGGGCGTGCTGTGGTACAAGCACGCCTTTTCCCTGCCCGTGCAGCCGCCCGACGTAATGAGCACCCTGGTTTTTGACGGCGTCGATTACCTGGCCGAGGTCACCCTGAACGGCCAGCCGCTCGGCCAACATGAGGGCTATTTTCAGCGCTTTTCGCTGGATGCCAGCCAGGCGTTACAACGTCACAACCGACTGGTGGTCAGGGTGGACAGCCCTTACGAAGATCCCAATAAGGTCTGGCCGCTGCATAAAACGCTCATGAAAGGGATCCTTAACCAGCATGACACGCGTCCCGGCGGGGCCTGGTCGCCGCAAGGACAGGACGCCAACTCGGGCGGCATCTGGGCACCGGTGAGGCTGCATCTTAGCCGGGGCGCTACCCTGGATGAGACCATCCTGCGACCAGACTGGTCACAGGGGCTGACGCACCCCGTGCTGAAAGCAGATATTCGCTATCGCGCGCTCGGTCAGGGCCCGGCGACCGTGCGTCTCACCGCCACGCCCGCCAATTTCAGCGGCAAGCGCTTCCAGGCTGACTTTCCGGTTACCCTCGAAAGCGGCGCCCATTCCGTGCAGCTGACGCTGCCCATGCCGAAGGCAAAACTGTGGTGGCCCGTCGGTACGGGGAAACCGCACCTGTATACCATTCGCGTGGCATTACGCGATGAAAACGGCCTGATGGATACGGCGGTCACCCGCACCGGGCTGCGCAAGATCGTCGAGCAGCCCGACAATAAGGGCTGGCTCATTAACGACAAACGCCTTTTCATTAAGGGCAGCAATTACATCGGCTCCCCCTGGCTCAGCACCATGACGCGAGAAAAATACCGTCGCGATCTTCGTCTGGTGGAAGCCATGAACGCCAATGCCATACGCGTGCACGGACACGTTGCCGGACGTGCGTTGTATGACGTGGCCGATGAGATGGGGATGATGATCTGGCAGGATGTTCCGCTGCAGTGGGGCTACAACAACAGTGCGGCTTTCACGGAAAATGCGGTTCGACAGACGCGGGAGATGATCGAACAGTTCGGTAATTCTCCCGCCATTATCGTCTGGGGCGGGCATAACGAACCGCCGTGGAATTCGCCGTGGATGGAAAAACGCTTCCCGGACTGGAATAAAAACCTCAACCGCGAACTCACGCAAAAGGTAGCGGATACGCTTGCCGAAGATACCTCCCGCATCGTGCACCGCTTCTCCGCCGTTGAGGAGCATTACTGGGCGGGCTGGTACTTTGGTACCGTACGCGACCTGCTTGCTCCGGCCAAAACGGGGATCATCACCGAGTTCGGCGCGCAGGCGCTTCCCCGCCTGTCAACGCTAAAAACCATCATCCCGGCGGCGTCGCTCTGGCCAAAAACGACCGCCGCTGACGATCCCGGCTGGACCGTCTGGAAATACCATAATTTTCAGCCCTTCCAGACCTTTAAGTTTGCCGGTATTCCGCGCGGGAAGAACATTCAGGCGATGATCCGCAATACTCAGGCGTACCAGTCTCAGCTGGTGGCCACGGCGGCAGAGAGCTACCGTCGACAGCGCTACCAGCCGGTGACGGCCCTGTTCCACTTCATGTTTGTAGAAACCTGGCCCTCCATCAACTGGGGCGTGGTGGACTACCTGCGTAAGCCTAAAGCCGGGTTTTATGCCTTAAAACGCGCCTACCAGCCTGTTTTGCCGTCCATTGAACCGGTGACGGCGCAGTGGCAATCCTGGGCGGCGGGGAGCGTGCGTCTGTGGGCCATCAACGACACCTGGAAACCGTGCCGCGAATGCCGCCTGAGCTGGCGCATCACGCAGCGCGACAAGGTGCTGGCAAAAGGCACGACGACGATGACGATCGCAGCAGATTCGGGAGCGATGGTTAAAACGCTTACGGCCACGCCCGAGGGCCAGGACGACGTGTCGATTCGGTTTACGATTGAAAACAGCGCGGGAAAAATTATCGGTGAAAATCAGCGCACGGAGTCCGTTATAAGATGAGCGAGGGGAAAAGGAAAATTGCCGCTTCCCCTGCTTTCTTGTACCCTTTCAGCGTTTATCCCAATCACCTAAAAATCGAGACATCCGGACGCCTATGACTGCACATATTTCCAAAGATCCTTTGCATGGCGTAACGCTGGAGATGATGGTCAACGCCCTGGTGGCGAAATATGGCTGGAGCGAATTGGGCGACCGAATCAAAATTAACTGTTTCAGAAAAGACCCCAGCGTTAAATCGAGCCTGAAATTTCTGCGCCGTACCCCGTGGGCGCGCGCGGAGGTTGAAGCCCTGTATCTGGACTCTCTCAACGATGAGGGAAATACAGAGCAGGCGGCGCCCGCATTTAATCCCTGGGCCAACAGCAGGATTATCAAGAGCTAATACGCAAATGACGCGACACGTAAAACGGATTGGTGCGCTGGCTGCCTGCGCACTTTTACTTGTAAGCTGCTCCTCAAAACCACCCAAATCACTGGTTACCCCTCTTCCCACCGTCAATAAACCGACGCCGCAGGCAAACGAGCCGATGCGCGGGATCTGGCTGGCGACCGTCTCGCGTCTCGACTGGCCGCCGGTGGCCTCGGTGAATGGCCGCAGCGCGGACCAGCGCATCGCGATGCAAAAGCAGGCGCTGATTGCAAAGCTCGACAACCTTAAGCAGCTCGGCATCAACACGGTATTTTTCCAGGTGAAGCCGGACAGCACGGCGCTCTGGTCATCTAAAATTTTACCTTGGTCAGATATGCTGACGGGCAACATCGGTGAGTATCCGGGATACGATCCGCTGCAGTTTATGCTTGATGAAGCGCACAGGCGCGGCATGAAGGTCCATGCCTGGTTTAATCCCTATCGCGTATCGACCAACACCAAACCGTCCACCATCGCCGCGCTAAACCGGACCGCCTATCAGACCCCGTCCAGCGTTTATGTCCAGCACCCGGAATGGGTCCGCATCTCGGGCGACCGCTTTGTGCTCGACCCGGGCATTCCCGACGTGCGGGACTGGATAACCAAAGTGGTGACCGAAGTGGTGGCGAACTACCCGGTAGACGGCGTGCAGTTTGATGATTACTTCTATGCCGAATCGCCGGGATCCGCGCTCAATGACGCGCAGAGCTGGCGGCAGTACGGCCAGGGGTTTGCCTCAAAAGCCGACTGGCGTAGACACAACACGCAGCAGCTGATCGTCCAGGTCTCCCGCGCGATCAAGCAGACAAAGCCCAACGTGGAGTTTGGCGTCAGCCCGGCGGGCGTGTGGCGTAACCGCTCCTTTGACCCGGCAGGCTCCGACACCCGCGGCGCCGCGGCCTATGATGAATCCTACGCCGATACGCGTCAGTGGGTGCAGCAGGGCCTGCTGGACTACATCGCGCCGCAGATTTACTGGCCCTTCTCCCGGGATGCCGCGCGCTACGACGTGCTGACCAGATGGTGGGCCGACGTCGTCAAGCCGACCCACACTCGCCTGTATATCGGCATTGCGTTCTATAAGGTGGGCGAGCCGTCGAAAAAAGAGCCGGACTGGACGGTTCAGGGCGGCGTGCCGGAGCTGAAAAAACAGCTCGATCTCAACGATTCGCTGCCCAACGTCAACGGCACCATCCTGTTCCGGGAAGATTACCTGAACCAGCCGCAGACCCAGCAGGCGGTAAACTATCTCCGTGGACGCTGGGGTAGCTGAGTGACCACCAGGCAGAAACGCCCCGTTTCTGCCTGGTCTTTTACGGCTTCGGCCCGAACATCGCCTCAAGCTGCTGGGCATCCGGCATACCCACCACCTGCTGCAGCTCGTTTTCCGCATTCAGATAGTAAATGGCCGGCGTGGCGTTTGCGCCCAGGCTGTCCATCAGCGCCTGATGTTTTTGCAGGATCTCAACCGTTTCGCGAGAAGCGTCCCCTTCAGGCTTGGGCAGTTTTTTGCCGCCGGAAAGCTCGTATTCGCGCCAGGCAGCAACCGGATCTTTCGCGTTCAGTATAGCGGCGGCGTTGCGTCCGCTGTTGGGGTTGAGGAACGCCACCAGCAGCGTATTGAGCTGCACCTTACCGGCCTTCACCCACGGCTGCGCCTCGGACCAGAACTGCTTGCAGTACGGACAGAACGGATCGGCAAAGACAAAGACCTTACGCGGGGCGTTATCCGCCCCTTCCTTCAGGGGATGCGCCGCGTTGAGGTTTTTCCACATCTCGCGTCCCATCGGGGCGTAGATCTCTTTCTGGAAGTAGCCCTCGCTGAGGTTCTTCCCTTTGTCATCATAAAGATAGCCTGAGATCACGTGCTTGCCGTCCGGCGTGAGAAAGAGCGTCACGCCCATATCCTGATACTGCCCGAGCCAGGCTGGCGCCCCGCCGGGAGCATCCAGCTTCTTGATGATTTTGATCTGCTGCTGCTCGCTGAACTGCTTCACCACGTCCGGTATGGCTTCAGCCGCCTGTACCAGCCCTGACGTCGCCAGCGCCGAAAGTAACAGTAATTTTTTCATTTCCCTCTCCGGTTTATCGGGGGCATTTCGCCCCCTTCAGGTTAGCGGTTTTTCAGTGCTTCACTGACCATTTCGTCGAACTGTTCAAACGGCACCCAGCCGGGAAGCAATCCCTCGCCGATAAGCGTGGCGGGCGTGCCCTGGATCCCCATTTTTTCCGCCACAATGAGGCTTCGCCTGATCGTCAGAAAACTCTCCTCATCCGGCGTCGTCACGCTCACGCCCGCCCGCTTTTGCGCCTCCTGAATGCTGGCGTCATCGTGGTACCCCTTTTTCGCCATCAGGGTGTGGTTCAGCTTCATAAACTGCTCAGGATGCGCACGCCAGACGGTTAACGCGTCTCGTGCGGCGGTCAGCGAACTTTCCGAGCGGAAAGGTAAAAACTTAAAGACCACCGCCACGTCCGGGTGTTTTTCGACAATCTTCTCCAGGTACGGATCGAATTTTTTACAGTACGGGCAGTTGTAGTCGGTAAACACCACCAGGGTGAGCTTTGGGTTTTTCGCACCGATGCGCGGGGAGTTCGGATCGTTAAACAGGAAATCAGCGATCGTCTTTTGCGCACGCTGCTCCTGGTCCGGCGTCAGCGGCTGCGCGGCGAATACCTGAAGCGGGGCCAGCAGGAGCAGCAGCGTAATAAAGAGTTTTTTCATGACACAGTTAGCCTTTTGCGTTGTTCAGGGTGGTGACCAGGGTGCGCTTGTCCAGCAGCGGCGAGAGGATCTCGCCATCAGGCTGGCCGGGGCCATACACCGCGTTAAACGGAATGGCGTAGCGGTTTCGCTTCGCCAGAAAATCCGCGATAAACGCGGACGGCTGGCTCCAGTCTCCGCGCAGGGCCACCACGTCCGGCTGGCGCAGCGCGGCAATCACGTCCGGCTGGCTGAGCACCCGATGCTCGTTAACTTTGCAGGTCACGCACCAGTCCGCGGAAATATCCACAAACACCCGTTTCCCCTGCGCCAGCGCGTTCTCGATAGCCTTTTCACTGAGCGGCTGCCACGGGATAGTCTGCGCAACGTTTTGTGCCGGAGCGTCAGGCGCCGCGTTAAGCAGACCGCGCACCTGATACCCGCCGAACGCCGACAGCGCGATGACCACCAGCCAGAACAGCGGCGAAGATTTTTGCCCCTTTAGCGCAAACAGCACCAGCGCGACGGCAGTCAGCCCCAGCATCACGATCTGGCTGACCGCCTCGCCCAGATGCACGCTCAACAGCGTCGCCAGCCAGAGGCTGGAGGCCAGCATCATCAG
Organism: Enterobacter sp.; assembly: GCF_977039595.1. Taxonomy (NCBI): domain Bacteria; kingdom Pseudomonadati; phylum Pseudomonadota; class Gammaproteobacteria; order Enterobacterales; family Enterobacteriaceae; genus Enterobacter; species Enterobacter sp. The sequence goes on along the minus strand of NZ_CDRQYH010000096.1, from coordinate 414 downwards.
GCCGAGGATGACCTTGAGCGTGTTCATCCAGCGGCCGGGTTTTGGCAGCAGCATGGCCGTTTTCGGCACCAGGGCAACGAACAGCCACGGCAGGCTCATGCCCACGCCCAGCATCAGGAAGATAAGCCACAGGGCGTGCAGCGGCGCGCCAAGGGCAAAGGCGACGCGGTACCGAGGAACGGCGCGGAGCACGGCGTCGCCAGCAGAGTGGCGAACATCCCTTCGCAGAAGCTGCCGCCGATCCCCGCTCCCCCTGCCGTCGCCAGCCGTCCGGCGGCGGCAGAAGGCAGCAGCATTTCAAACGTCCCAAACAGGTTCAGCGCAAACAGGAAGGTCACGGCAACCATCAGGCCGATAAACCACGGGTTCTGGAACTGAATGCCCCACCCCAGCGACGCTCCGGCCAGCTTCAGT
>NZ_CDRQYH010000095.1:0-12631 GCF_977039595.1 Enterobacter sp. | reverse complement strand
ATTGTAGGTGGGCCAGTTGGTGATTTTGAACTTTTGCTTTGCCACGGAACGGTCTGCGTTGTCGGGAAGATACGTGATCTGATCCTTCAACTCAGCAAAAGTTCGATTTATTCAACAAAGCCATAAAAACGGTAAAATTGTCAAGCCAGCCAGTTTTCTCACGGACATTTCAAATAATGAGATATGGTTAAAAATAACAGCGTTAGTCATCCATGCCGCCGTTTCGGGTATTAATAAGTATAACGGGAAATATTATTTTTCTGTGAACATCCCGCCTCGCCTGGCTTCCGGGAATGCATTGCCTGATATGGCACGCAAAGCCATCGATATGCTGCTCAAACCGCAGTGGGCCGAAAAGCTGGTCTTTGAATTTGCAGAGGATATTGACGTGACGAAGGACAAAAGGATCCCTGAAACCATGCGGCATTTACGTAATACGGGGTGTCGATTGTATCTTGATGACTGCTTCTCAAATCATCAAACCATGTTCCCGGTGCGCCAGGTGCATTTTGATGGACTTAAGCTGGATCGGGACATCGTTGAGCATTTTGTGGCAAACGACAATGACTATAACCTGATTAAAGCGATACAGCTTTATAGCGATATGACCGGAACGGACTGTATTGCCGAGGGGGTTGATAGTGAAGAAAAGTTTGAAAAATTAGTCGCGCTGGGCGTCAAGAATTTTCAGGGGTATTATTTATCACGGGCCGTGAAAGAGGAAGAGTTAGACCGTATGGTAAGATTGTTTAGTTAGGTAAAAATAAAGCCCCGAAGGGGCTTTTGTTATTTTCGACCCAGCAACAGACCGAGAACAATACCGACAGCACCCGCGGCGACGAGGCCGGTGAGGGGATTATTTCTGACCGCTTCTGTTACATCGGAAACGGCATCGCTGGCCTGCGCGGCATATTTTTTAACTGCACCTTTTACCTGATGCTTTGGTGAATCAACGAATTCACCAAACTGCTGCTGCGCTGAGCCTGCTAGTTCATCAAATTTATTTTTTGCTTTATCTTCAGCAAACTGGGTGTTTTTATCAGTACCGAAATCAGACATTTTTGCCTCCTTTTGTTGATAATTAAAGGATAGCCGCTCTTTGTGGATACGGGAGACGCAAGGCTAAATTCGGCACCTGAAAGGGCGGTTTTCGGATATATCTCTATATCCGGAACCCGTTATTTCTCATTGTCATCCTGACCGTAAAACAGTTTCCCGATGCGGATCAGCGGGCGGCCCTGTGACTTACGGTGCAGGTTACTGTCTCTGAGCGAATAAACGCAGCCGCAGTATTCCTGCTGGTAAAACTGTTCCCGCTTGCTGATCTCAATCATGCGTGAAGAGCCGCCCTGTTTGCGCCAGTTATAGTCCCAGTAAACCATACCCGGATAGCGCGCGGCCGCACGCTGGCCGCAGTCGTTTATCTGCTGCATGTTCTTCCAGCGGGAGATCCCGAGCGAGCTGCTGATGACGCTGAATCCATTCTCTGCCGCATAGAGCGCCGTACGCTCGAAACGCATATCAAAGCACATGGTGCAGCGGACGCCGCGCTCGGGTTCCCATTCCATGCCTTTCGCGCGCTCAAACCAGTTATCGGTGTCGTAATCGGCATCAACAAACGGCACGCCGTGTTTTTCCGCAAAGCGAATATTCTCCTCTTTACGAATGAGGTATTCCTTTTGCGGATGGATATTGGGGTTATAGAAGAAAATGGTGTACTCAATGCCCGACGCCTGGATGGCCTCCATCACTTCACCCGAGCAGGGGGCGCAGCAGGAGTGCAGCAGCAGTTTGTCAGCGCCGTTTGGCAAGGTGAGTTGAGGGCGGATAAAAGGGGCTGTCGTCATGGCGTTCTGCACTATGTTTATGAATTTTATGGAAGGGTAGCATAAATTCAGAATCTGTTGAGACGGGATCGACGCAGAAAAGAGCGATCCCGCAGGGCGGGATCTTCTCGGGTATGACGTGCCGCTATTCGGCAAATTTGAGCAACGCTTCTCCGTCAAGACGGTATCGCACCCATTCGGACTGCGGCAGCGCGCCAATGCTCAGATAAAAATCGATGGCGGGCTGGTTCCAGTCCAGCACGCTCCATTCGAGGCGGCCACACTGCCGTTTTACCGCGAGCTGAGCGATATGTTTTAGCAGCGCTCTTCCCGCGCCTTTACCGCGATATTCCGGGGAAACGTAAAGGTCTTCCATATAAATCCCGTTGCGGCCAAGCCAGGTTGAATAGCTGGTGAAGAACACGGCATAGCCGGCGATCTTGCCTTCATACTCCGCGATCAACGCTTCGGTTTTTGTGCCTGCGCCAAAGAGCGTTTCCCGGATTTCCTCCGGCGTGGTAACCACTTCTTCCGGGGCTTTTTCATACACCGCCAGCTCGTAAATCATGGCGTAAATGGCCGCCGCATCTTCGGGGCGTGCCTGACGAATGGTGATGCTCATTGTTTTTCCTGCTTTTTAGCGTGCGTCTTGATTGATGGCGTTAAGCATACGGAGTATTGTCCGAAGAATTAAGTGCAATGAAATCAACATATGATGAATATTATGCATCCGGTCCTGAGACGGCTTGATTTAAACCTGCTGCCCGTTTTCGACGCGATCTACCGCCACCGTTCCGTTCGGCTGGCCGCTGACGAGCTGGCGATGAGCACATCCGCGCTCAGCCATGCGCTGTCGCGCCTGCGTGCCACCCTGAATGACCCGCTTTTTTTCCGCGAAGGGCATCGTATGTCCCCCAGCGTTTATGCCTCTCAGCTCGCACCTTCGATTGCTTCCGCACTCTCGTTCCTTAATCATGAACTGACCCCGCAGCCGGAGTTTGATGCAGCCAGCAGTACGGAGAGCCTGCAGATCGCGATAACGGACTTTACCGCGCTTTGCATTTTTCCGGCTCTGATGCACAGGCTGCAGCTTACTGCCCCGGGGTTACGCTTTGAATTGCGCTATCTGCCGCACAGTCCGGCGCTGACGGAACTGCTGGCGGGCGAGGTGGATCTGGCGCTGGGCTTCAGCACTCAGGATGATATCCGATACCCGGAACTGGAAGAGATCGACTGGTTTGAAGATGAGTATGTGGTCATCAGCAACGCGCGGCGGACGCGTCTGACGCTGGAGGATTATCTCGCGGCCCGACATCTGGTGGTGACCCCATGGAATGAGAAGCAGGGCGTTCTTGACGTACGGCTTGAGCAGCTGGGCTATACCCGGCAAATCGCGATCAAAACGCCGTCAATGCTCAGCGCACCGTTTATCGTAGCGGAAAGCGACCTGCTGATGGCGATCCCTCGTTACGCCGCTGAGAAGCTGGTTGCGGCAGCAGACCTGAGGATTTTTGCTTTACCGTTTTCGATACGCACGTTTGAAGTGAAAATTTACTCGCATAAACGCAGCGGCCAGCGGGGCGCAACGCGCTGGCTTCAGGAGGAGCTGCAAATGCTGGCGCAAAATTCCATAAAGGCTTCGACTGCGGCGGGAGCAAGTCGACGTGAAGGCCGCGTGATATAGAGAGGATAGGTTTCGCCCGGCCATTCCGGAAAAATTTCGACCAGCATTCCGTCAGCGATCAGCTGTTCAACGCTGAGTGAAAGCACCTGGGCAATGCCAACGCCACTTACGCAGGACTGAACCATCAGATCGACATCGGTTGTGGTGAGATGGCCACGGGTTTCAACCGTCAGAACTTCCCGACCACGGCGGAATTCCCATTCGAACGGCTTACCGCGGCGAGGATCGATAAACTGGATGCACTCATGACTCTTCAACGCTTCAGGATGCCCCGGTCGCCCGTGCCGTTCCAGATAGGCCGGTGATGCTACCGTCAGCACGCGCGTCTTTAACAACAATTTTGACGTAATAGTCGAGGGGAGTTGCGGCCCAAAACGCACCGCAACATCTATTCCCTCCGTCACTAAATCCCCGACGTCCGGTTGCTGGACCACTGTCAGTTCCAGTTCCGGATGACGTTCGCGTAACAGCGGCAGGTTCGGCGCCAAAATATGTCGGGCAAATATTGGATTAAGACTGACCCTTAATGTACCCCGAACAGCCACGGCGGCACCGGAGACGTAGCTCGCTGCAACTTCGATACCTTCCAGATGCGGCGCGGCGCGCTCATACAAAGCCCGACCTTCATTCGTCAGGTTCAAGGTACGCGTAGTCCGGTTCAGCAAGCGCACGCCTAGCCTCTCTTCAAGCCTGTCTATCGATCTGCTGACGCCAGACGCTGACAGCCCCAGCACCTCGCCAGCGCGGCTGAAGCTGCCCGCCTCTACCACCGCGGCCAACACGCTTAATCCTGACAGTAACCGTCCGTCAAAACTCATTCCCGCTCACCTTTGACTTTATGCAAATATAATTTGAATAAAGCTACCTTTATCAAAGATGGCGCGCAACCTATTGTGTCAGCCAATTCGTTGCGAAGAGCAATTTTCACGATCGTCGTCCTGGCGAACCGCGCAACGAACGGCACCACTTAACCCTGAGGAACATGAAATGACAACGACGCGCACACTTTTTAAAGGCGGCATCATCCTGACCCTGGATGCTGACGTACCCAATCTCTCCGTGGGCGATGTGCTTGTGCAGGACGACCGGATAGCGGCTGTCGGCCCGGATTTGCATGCGGATGAAGCCCATGTGATTGACGCCACCGATCATATTGTTATGCCTGGCCTGATTGATGCCCATCACCACGCGTGGCTTGGGGTTATGCGCCGCATGATGCCGGACGTCGACGATCTTTTTGCTTACATTGATGTCGTCGCAGAGAAACTGGGCAAACACTATCGTCCACTGGACATGTACCTGAGTACCATGCTCACGGCACTTGCCTCACTGGACGCTGGTATCACGACCATTATTGATGCCTGCCACAACTCGCGCAGCCCCGAGCACACTGATGCAGCACTAGATGCTCTAAAGGAGAGCGGCATCCGGGCGTTACATATGGTTGGTGCGGCAATGGATAAAGAAGCTCCATCGGCGCATTTGCCTGCCGATTTGGAGCGACTGTCGCGAGGCTGGAATACAAATGACAGCCTTGTGCAGGTTGGTCTGTTTGGTCAGCTCAATCTTGACTGGTGGGAGATCGCACGCAAGCTCGACATGCGCATTCTGACTGAATTCATCGGCGATCTCGCTAACCTCGGCCCTGAGTTTGCCAGACCGGGCGTACTGGGCACGGATAACATCTTCAATCACTGCTCAAGAGTTCCTCAGGATACGTGGAAGCTGCTGGCCGATGCACGGGTCAACGTCACGGTCAATCCACGTTCGGATGCGTTATTTGGTTTCGACGATGAAACCTTTGCTTACCAGCAGGCTGTTGATAACGGCTTAACCCCGGCGCTGGGCATCGACCTGGATACTGCGTTTGGCAGCGATATGTTCGGAGAAATGCACGCGCTGTTCGGTCAGCAGCGATCGGCTATGCGCTACCGTCGCTTCCGTGGCGAGGAGAACGTGCCATCTCCCATTACGGCAGAGGCGGTCCTTAAGGCGGCAACTGTGAATGGTGCGCGAGCGGCCGGACTTGAGGACCAGATTGGGACCCTTACGCCAGGAAAGCAGGCCGACATTATCATGATTCGTACTAACGGCGTCGCCGTTTTCCCCGTGACCAACGCGATCGGCACTGTTGTGCAGGCGATTGAACGGTCTGATGTGGATACCGTGATGGTGGCTGGCCAGCTGCGCAAGCGTGCGGGCAAATTAACGGGCATCGATCTGGCGTCGCTGAGTGCGGATATCATCCGCTCTCGCGATTACCTGCTCAAAGCCAGCGGCTATCACGCCGATCTCTTTACAGCATCTTGATAACTGAGCGGCCCGACACTCCGGGCCGTTCAACTCTCTCACGCCTGTATCATCAAGGAGAATTTGATGGAAGCCCACGTCATAAAGCGGCTAGCGGAGGATAATACTCTGCCCGTGCTTCTTCCCCGCCCGGCAACGGGCGTTATCGCCGCGCTATTTTTTGGCTATCTGGCCGTCGGACTGCCGTTGCCGGTGATTCCTTTGTTCATCCATGGCCATCTCGGCTTTAGCAACGTCGTGGTGGGACTGGTAATAGGCATCCAGTTCCTGGCAACGGTGCTCACTCGCGGCTACGCCGGACGGATTACCGACCAGAAGGGCGGCAAACGCTCCGCGCTTCAGGGCGCGATCCTTTCGGCGCTGGCTGGAGGACTCTATCTGGTCGCTTCAGCAACGGACCTTTCACCCACAGCGACACTTTGCATTGTTATCGCAGGGCGTCTGATGGCCGGGTTTGGCGAAAGCCAGTTCGTGACGGGATGCGTGTCATGGGCAATTGCCTCCGTTGGCCCTCAGCGCGCCGGGATGTCTATGTCGTGGACTGGCATCGCAATGTTTGCGGCACTTTCAATCGGTGCTCCTGTTGGAATGGCCTTTTATCAGCATTACAGCCTCGCGACGGCGATGATTGCCTGTATTGCTTCACCGCTATTGGCCACGCTGATTGCATTAGGTACTACATCATATAGATCGCCAGGAGGTCCGCGGCTGCCATTCCATCGCGTAGTAGGGCGCATCTGGCGCGAAGGTCTGGGATTGATGCTGCAGGGTGTCGGGCTTTCCGGGCTTACCGCTTTTGCCTCATTGTACTTTGCAGCACATCACTGGCAGAACGCTGGACTGGTAATGACTGCCTTTGGCCTCGGTTTTATTTTTGTTCGCCTCGCCTTCGGGCATCTGCCAGATCGGCTGGGCGGCTACCGCGTTGCGGTATGGTCCCTGGTGGTTGAAGCTCTCGGTCAGGCAATGTTGTGGCTGGGCTCAAACGAAGGGGTGGCGCTTGCCGGCGCTTTGGTCACCGGGTTGGGCTGTGCGCTGGTATTCCCCGCGCTGGGCGTTGAAGCCTTAAGACGCGTTCCACAAGCCAACCGCGGCAGTGCAATGGGCGCATTCGTTGCCTTTCTGGATGTCGCTTATGGAATCGCCGGGCCTGTAGCTGGCCTGATCGCCGGCCAGTTTAGTTATGCCGCTGTATATCTGTCTGGTGCAGTCTGTGCGCTGCTGGGGGCGCTGATTGCGAGCGCGTCTCGCATGCAGCAATCCTGAATAAACATCCGAGCCGGTAGCCCTTGCTGTCGGTTTAATAATCTGGAGAAATTATATGTCACGCATTTTCATCTCCGGTTCGTCTACAGGCCTCGGCCTGATGGCAGCCGAACTGCTGGTTCAACAAGGACATCAGGTTGTATTGCACGCGCGTAATGCCAACCGTGCTGAAGATGCCCTGCGCACCTTACCCCAGGCTGAAGCTGTCGTTGTAGGTGACCTGGAGACCATTGCCGGTGCCAGGGAAACGGCTTTATGCGTCAACGAACTGGGGCATTTCGATGCCGTCATCCACAATGCTGCCGTTGGCTACAACGAAGCGTATCGCGTGACCCGCGACGGGCTGCCGCATGTTTTCGCGATCAACACGCTCTCGGCTTACATACTTACCGCGTTGATTGAACGTCCGCAGCGCCTCGTCTATCTGAGTTCGGGTATGCATCATCATGCCCGGGCAAACCTGGATGATATTCTCTGGCAAAAACGTCGCTGGAATGGTGCTGACGCCTATGCTGAGAGCAAATTACATGACGCTATGCTGGCTTTTGCTCTGGCGCGTCGCTGGCGTAACGTGCGGATCAACAGCCTGGAGCCTGGCTGGGTGCCGACAAAAATGGGTGGGCCGCACGCTCCGGACGATATGGACCTGGCACATCTCACTCAGGCATGGCTCGCAGCCAGCCATGATTCTGCGGCTGATGTGACGGGCAAATATTTCTACCACATGAAGCGCATTGCCGCTAATCCACAGGCTCTCAATGCGGCATTGCAGGATCGTCTCATTGATATATGTACTGAGATTTCAGGGATAACGCTGCCGGAGTAATACGTAACGTTAACAAAATGTGTGTTAACTATAAAAACAGAGTGTTTACATTATATCAATAATAAATGTACCATACCCCCCTATAGTATCAGGAGGGCGTATGCCGCATTCACCCGAAGATAAAAAACGTATTCTTACCCGCGTCCGGCGCATTCGGGGCCAGGTTGATGCCCTTGAACGCGCGCTGGAGGCGGGCGATCCCTGTCTGGCGATCCTGCAGCAAATTGCCGCCGTGCGCGGGGCTGCCAATGGCCTGATGGGCGAAATGGTTGAAATTCACCTCAAAGATGAGCTGGTAGCGGGGGAAACCACGCCGGATCAGCGTGCCGTACGCATGGCGGAAGTCGGCCATTTACTGCGCTCTTATCTAAAATAAATCCACATACCTGACAAGAAGGGAAGACATATGAAATCTCGCGCTGCAGTTGCATTTGGCCCCGGCCAGCCGCTCAAAATCGTTGAAATTGACGTGGCACCGCCAAAGAAAGGTGAAGTGCTGATCAAAATTACCCACACCGGCGTATGTCATACCGATGCGTTTACGCTCTCGGGCGACGATCCTGAAGGCGTTTTCCCGGCGGTACTCGGCCATGAAGGCGGCGGGATTGTGGTGGAAGTGGGCGAGGGTGTGACCAGCCTGAAGCCAGGGGATCACGTGATCCCGCTGTACACCGCGGAATGCGGCGAGTGTAAGTTCTGTAAATCCGGCAAAACTAACCTCTGCCAGGCGGTGCGCGCCACCCAGGGGAAAGGGCTGATGCCGGACGGTACCACCCGTTTCTCGTATAACGGCGAGCCGGTTTATCACTACATGGGCACCAGCACCTTCAGTGAATACACCGTTTGCGCGGAGATCTCGCTGGCGAAGGTGAACCCGCAGGCTCCGCTAGACAAAGTCTGCCTGCTGGGCTGCGGCGTGACCACCGGCATCGGCGCGGTGCACAACACGGCAAAAGTTAAAGAGGGCGATACCGTGGCGGTGTTCGGTCTCGGCGGCATTGGTCTGGCGGTGATTCAGGGTGCGGTTCAGGCGAAAGCCGGTCGTATCATCGCGGTCGACACCAACCCGGAGAAATTCAGGCTGGCGGGTGAAATGGGCGCAACCGATTTCGTGAACCCGAAAGATCACGAGAAGCCGATTCAGGACGTCATCGTTGAGATGACCGACGGCGGCGTGGACTTCAGCTTCGAGTGTATCGGCAACGTCAACGTGATGCGTTCCGCGCTGGAGTGCTGCCACAAAGGCTGGGGCGAGAGCATCATTATTGGCGTGGCGGGAGCGGGCCAGGAAATTAAAACCCGTCCATTCCAGCTGGTCACCGGGCGCGTATGGCGCGGTTCCGCGTTTGGCGGCGTGAAGGGGCGTACCCAGCTTCCGGGTATGGTTGAAGATGCTATGGTCGGCAAGATTCAGCTCGATCCGTTCATTACCCACCGCTTACCGCTGGAGCAGATTAACGAGGCGTTTGATTTGATGCACGAAGGAAAATCCATCCGTACCGTTATCCATTTCGGCGACAAGTAACTCTTCTGCCAGTGGTTTTTAGCCGCTGGCATTTCTTTAATAATCTTCTCGAAAGTGTGACCAGTGCGGCGTTTTAGCCGTAATCTAAATCTCTGCCGTGCCGATGACTATTTAACAGGCGTGTTTTTACGCATCTTACCTACAAGAGAGTCGACGGTCATGGACAACACTACTTCGATGCTGGCGCAGCGCAAGCTGGGCTTCTTGCATCACATCAGGCTGGTTCCGCTGTTTTCCTCCATTCTCGGTGGCATTATTCTTCTGTTTGCCTTGAGCTCGGGTCTGGCAGGGTATTTCCTGCTGCAGGCCGATAACGATCAGCAGGATGTCACATCCGAAATTCAGGTGCGTATGGGGCTGTCGAACAGCTCAAACCATCTGCGAACCGCGCGTATTAATCTGATCCACGCCGGTGCGGCAAGCCGAATCGCGGAGATGGATGCGATGAAGCAGAACATCAGCGAGGCGGAAACACGCATTAAGCAGTCTCAGGATAGCTTTACCGCCTACATGAATCGCGCCGTGCGTACCGCCGAGGGCGCAGCGCTGGATGCGGAGCTTAAGACCCGGTATGACGCCTATATCGCGGGCATGCAGCCGATGGTGAAATTCGCCAAAAACGGCATGTTCGAGGCGATTATCAACCATGAAAACGAAACGGCGCGTCCGCTGGACGACGCTTACAACGCCGTACTGCTGAAGGCAATTAAAATCCGTACTGACCGTGCCAATGCGCTAACGGCGCAGGCGCACAGCCGCACGCAGCTGGGCCTGATGTTTATGGTGGGCGCGTTTGCGCTGGCGCTGGTGCTGACGGCGATGACCTTTGTCGTGCTGCGCCGCACGGTAATCAATCCGCTGCAGCGTGCAGCGAAACGTATCGAGAATATCGCTAAGGGCGACCTGACGATGCCGGACGACGTGGCGGGGCGCAGCGAAATTGGTCGCCTGACGCGCGATCTGCAAACCATGCAGCACTCGCTTGAAAACACCGTAGGCACCGTACGTCAGGGGGCGGAGGAGATCTACCGCGGCACCAGCGAGATTTCAGCCGGTAACACCGACCTCTCTTCCCGTACCGAGCAGCAGGCCGCAGCCATTGAGCAAACTGCCGCGAGCATGGAACAGCTCACCGCGACGGTGAAGCAGAACGCCGATAACGCCCATCACGCCAGCAAGCTGGCGGAAGATGCCTCCGGTAAAGCCAGTCGCGGCGGTCAGATGGTTTCCGGCGTGGTGAAAACCATGGGCAATATCTCCAGCAGCTCGAAGAAGATCTCTGAAATCACCGCCGTGATTAACAGCATTGCCTTCCAGACCAATATCCTGGCGCTAAACGCGGCGGTAGAAGCGGCGCGGGCGGGCGAGCAGGGGCGCGGATTTGCCGTGGTGGCAAGTGAAGTGCGCACTCTGGCAAGCCGCAGCGCGAATGCCGCAAAAGAGATCGAAAGCCTGATCAACGAATCCGTTTCGCTGATCGACCAGGGTTCCGGTGAAGTTGTCGCCGCCGGTAACACTATGAATGAAATCGTTGAAGCGGTTAAACGCGTGACCGACATCATGCTGGAGATTGCCGCAGCGTCCGACGAGCAGAGCCGCGGTATCGTGCAGGTGAGCCAGGCGATTTCCGAGATGGATAAAGTGACCCAGCAGAACGCCTCGCTGGTGGAAGAAGCCTCCGCGGCGGCGGCTTCTCTGGAAGAACAGGGCGCGCGTCTGACCGAGGCGGTCGGGGCGTTTCGGTTGAGCAGCAAGACACAGGGGCGCACTCAACCGCAGAACTCCGCAGCGGTAAAACCGGCTGCACTACGTCCGGCGGTAGCAGATAGCGGGGATAACTGGGAGACGTTCTGAGTCGACAGCCGCGTCGGGTGGCGCTTCGCTTACCCGACCTACAAAAACTGACCTACAAAAAAGGGACCTTTCGGTCCCTTTTTCACATCTTATTTCTTATCGGGTAACGCGTACGCGATAACGTAATCACCGCGATCCGGCGACTGGCGGGCGCCACCGGCGTTAATGATGATGTACTGCTTACCGGTTTTCGGCGACACGTAGGTCATCGGTCCGGACTGGCTGCCGACAGGCAGACGGTCTTTCCAGATCTCTTTCCCGGTGGCGGTATCAAACGCGCGCAGGTAGAAATCCTGGGTGCCGGCGAAGAACAGCAGGCCGGACTGGGTAGAGAGCGACGCGCCCAGGGTGGGCATGCCGATTGGGATTGGCATGTGCATACGAATGCCCAGCGGGCCGGTATCTTCCACCGTGCCGACAGGGACCTGCCACACCAGCTTGCCGGTTTTCAGGTCAACGGCTGACATAGTGCCAAACGGCGGCTTCTGGCACGGAATACCCAGCGGCGACAGGAAGCGTTCGCGCATCGCGCCGAACGGCGTGCCGTCCATTGGGACAATCCCCATCTCGATGCCGCTGGCATTTTTCGCCACGTTCGCGCGCGGCACCATATAGTTTGCCAGGCCCAGGCGCATATCGTTGACGAACATCAGGCTGTTGTTCGGGTCAACGGAGACGCTGCCCCAGTTCATTCCGCCGAGTGAGCCAGGGAACTGCAGGGAACGGTCGAGACCCGGTGGGGTGAAGACGCCCTGATGACGCATCTCTTTAAACTGAATGCGGCACAGCAGCAGGTCGACAGGCGTCGCGCCCCACATGTCGGATTCGGTCAGCGTCTGGTTGCCAATCATCGGCATGCCGACGGAGTACGGCTGGGTCGGGGAATAGCGTTCACCTTCAACGTTACCCGCCGGGACAGGGCGTTCCTCTACCTTCGCGACCGGCTTACCGGTTTCGCGGTTAAGCATGAAGATCATGCCCTGCTTGCTGGTCTGCACCAGCACAGGCGTGGTGCCGCCCTTACCGTCAGGCAGGTCGTACAGCAGCGGCTGGGAAGGCAGGTCGAAGTCCCACAGGTCGTGGTGGGTGGTCTGGAAATGCCAGCGAACCTGACCGGAGGCCGCGTCGACGGCGACGATGGAGGAACTGTACTTATCGTCCAGCGCGGTACGCTCTCCCGCCCAGAAGTCTGGCGTGGCGTTGCCGGTTGGCAGCACGGAAAAATCATGAAAATTCCCGTAAATAAAGGCTTCCCAGAACCTTCAAAAGGTACTCCGGATCCATCGCGCACATCGCTCTTTTGTGTTTAATACTCGCTTTTAGTGTCGTTTCACTTTTTA
>NZ_CDRQYH010000094.1:0-12776 GCF_977039595.1 Enterobacter sp. | reverse complement strand
ATGCCGAACTCAGAAGTGAAACGCCGTAGCGCCGATGGTAGTGTGGGGTCTCCCCATGTGAGAGTAGGGAACTGCCAGGCATCAAACAAGTGAAGAGGCCATCCGAAAGGATGGCCTTTTTGCGTTTCGGAACCACCGAATTTTGTAGGCCGGGCAAGGCAAAGCCGCCACCCGGCAAGTCAGATCGCACTCCAGTCCATAATAAACTCCGCAATCCCATCCACATCATTTAAATCCAGTACCGGAACTTCAAGTGGCAATACAACATCACTGACCACCGCAATCACATGCTCATCCAGCGTTAACTCACTAAAATCATGCCCGGCATCGCTTCTGAATAGCAGGATCTTAGGCACTGCCTCATGCTTAAATCCCTCAATCAGCACCAGATCCAGGGTGGAGTGATCCATCCGACTGACAAGATAAGCGAGATCCAGCGGCGCCTCGTCCGGCGTTTCTGTCATTAACGCCCAGCGTTGAGAACTTGCCACTATCGTTTGCGCGGCACCCGCTTTACGCAGCTCAAAGCTGTCTTTTCCCGGTTTATCGACATCCATATTATGGTGCGTATGCTTAATCAATCCTGGACGAATACCTCTGGCACATAGCGCAGGAATGAGCTTTTTCAGCAGCGTGGTTTTCCCGGTCCCACTCCATGCGGAAATGGCTAAAATAGGTATCATTTTTTCTCCTGCATCATCTGCAAATCTTCATGCGTATTCACATTCACAAACGCTGATTTTACATCGCTAAAATCAACGGAATGGCCGCCAGACTCACGCATGAAGACCATTACCCTGCGCTCTCCCCCAGCCAGATAGCTCTGCAGAGCAGGCGCTAGCGATCGGTGCATCAATGCGATAGCAGGATGGTCACGCTCGCCATCATGTACCCAAACCACAGGAGCTGTACTGCGAAGCTGTAATAAACGCTCGGCAAGACAGGACGGAATAAACGGGGTATCGCAGGGGCAGAAGATAAACCACTCTCCTTCAGACTGTTGTATGACCGAAAGCATACCGGCCAGCGGTCCTGGGTAATCCTCAACGATATCTTGGTAGACGGCGTACCCGCTGCTTCGGTAAGTGTCGATATGCCGGTTAGCGCTGATGGCCATTGTCGACACCTGGCCTGAGAGCGTATCGGCGACATGCTGCCATAAGGGTTTTCCATTAAGTAGCTGAAGCCCCTTATCTTTTCCGCCCATTCGCGTTGCTCTGCCGCCTGCCAGAACGACCCCGATGATTTCCTGGCTAAGATTCACGAATATCGCCTCTTTTATTGTGGGATTGACCCTGCTAACGTGTCACTCTAAATGAAAGGAGCACCACCATGAAATGTAAACGTCTGAATGAAGTTATTGAACTCCTCCAGCCCGCCTGGCAAAAAGAGCCAGAGCTAAATCTGATGCAATTTTTACAGAAACTGGCGAAAGAGTCAGGTTTTGACGGCGATCTGGCTGACCTTTCTGACGACATCCTGATCTACCACCTTAAAATGCGCGACTCTGCCAAAGATGCTGTTATTCCTGGTATTCAGAAAGATTATGAGGAAGATTTTAAGACCGCACTATTGCGCGCACGAGGCGTAATTAAAGAGTAAAAGCTTGTAAGCGGCGGCACCGAAATCGCCACAAGATGATATCCTGAATCATTCGTATAATTTCCGGATGATCGGATGAACGACCAGGCTTTTACTTTCCAGACATTACACCCGGACACCATTATGGATGCCCTGTTTGAACAGGGTATTCGGGTGGATTCCGGGCTAACACCGTTAAACAGCTACGAAAACCGCGTCTATCAATTTCAGGACGACGATCGTCAGCGATTCGTTGTAAAGTTCTATCGTCCTGAACGCTGGTCCGCAGAACAAATTCAGGAAGAGCATCAGTTTGCTCACGATCTGCTGGATGACGATGTTCCCGTTGCCGCACCGCTGAAATTCAATAACCAAACACTCCTCACGCACGAAGGGTTTTACTACGCTGTATTCCCGAGCCTGGGTGGTCGCCAGTTTGAAGCGGATAATATCGATCAGATGGAGTGGGTTGCCCGCTATCTTGGGCGTATACACCAGACGGGACGCAAAAAAGCCTTTATTGCCCGCCCGACTATCGGGATTCAGGAATACCTTCTTGAACCGCGCAAAGTATTCGAAACGTCTGCAATGATCCCCGCAGCGCTAAAGGATGATTTCTTCAACGCCACCGATAAGCTTGTTGCTGCAGTGAAAACCTGCTGGCGCGATGATATTTCCGTCCTGCGCCTGCATGGCGATTGTCACGCCGGGAATATTCTCTGGCGTGACGGCCCGCTCTTTGTCGATCTCGACGATGCGCGCATGGGGGCAGCGGTTCAGGACCTGTGGATGCTGCTCAATGGCGATAAAGCCGAGCAGCGCATGCAGCTTGAAACCATTATTGAAGCTTATGAAGAATTTAGCCCGTTTAATTCAGACGAAATTGCCCTTATTGAGCCTTTACGTGCGATGCGTTTTGTTTATTATCTCGCATGGTTAATCAGGCGTTGGGACGATCCGGCATTTCCTCGCAATTTCCCGTGGCTTACCGGAGAGGATTACTGGCGTAGCCAGATATCTACATTTACTGAGCAGGTTAAGGTTCTTCAGGAGCCCCCTCTGCAATTAACGCCGATGTATTAATGGACACACCCAGGAGAGAGTTAATCATGAAAAAAATTTGGCTGGCGCTGGCAGGTATGATTCTGGCATTTAGCGCTTCTGCTGCGCAGTTTACCGACGGCAAACAGTACATCACGCTGGACAAGCCGGTCGCTGGCGAGCCACAGGTTCTGGAGTTCTTCTCGTTCTATTGCCCACACTGCTATCAGTTCGAGCAGGTGCTGCATGTTTCTGACAACGTGAAGAAAAAGCTGCCGGAAGGCACAAAAATGACTAAGTACCACGTCGAGTTCCTGGGGCCATTGGGTAAAGACCTGACTCAGGCATGGGCGGTGGCGATGGCACTGGGCGTGGAAGATAAGATCACTTCGCCAATGTTTGAAGCCGTACAGAAAACACAGACCGTTCAGACCACTGCGGATATCCGTAAAGTGTTCGTTGATGCCGGCGTGAAAGGTGAAGAGTATGATGCCGCGTGGAACAGCTTCGTAGTGAAATCACTGGTTGCTCAGCAGGAAAAAGCGGCTGCTGACCTCCAGCTTCAGGGCGTTCCGGCGATGTTTGTTAACGGCAAATATCAGCTGAACATGCAGGGCATGGACACCAGCAGCATGGATATCTTCGTTCAGCAGTATGCAGATACCGTGAAATACCTGGTCGAGAAGAAGTAATTTCGCTGATGTAAAAACGCCGGTCACTGACCGGCGTTTTTGTATGAAGATTTAATTTTGCCTATCTGTTCGTCTTTCTCTTTCCAGAGCGTATTAAGCCACTGCTGGAAACGACGTTTGAAATTCTTGTCGTTAACGTAATCACCGTGCAGCCCGGCATCTATCGGGACCAGATCGACACGCACAACAATGCGCGTAAGTTTGCCGCTGAGCATATCGAAGAATGGCGTTTTGTCGTTTTCCGGATAGCAGAGCGTGACGTTAAGAAGTTTATCGAACTGTGCTCCCAGCACGTTAAGCGCCATCGCAATCCCCGCTGCCTTTGGCGGCAACAGATGCTGATAAGGAGAGCGAGTTTGCTGGCGCTTCTCTTCCGTAAACCGGGAACCTTCAACAAAGTTCACGATGGTCGTTGGATGCGCGCGAAACTTTTCGCAGGAACGGCGCGTGGTCTCCACATCTTTGCCGCGACGCTCGGGATGACGAATCAAATAGCTGCGCGAATAGCGTTTCATAAAGGGCATATCTAGCGCCCAGCAGGCCAGCCCAATAAAAGGCACCCAGGCGAGCTGCTGTTTCAGAAAGTATTTGTTCATCGGGATGTGTTTGCGAAAAAGCACGCATAACACCACGATGTCCGCCCAGCTGTGGTGATTGCAGATCAGCAGGTACCAGTTCTTCTTGTTAAGACTCTCCAGTCCTTTGATATCCCACTTCAGATGCGGGTTCAGGCACAGCAGGATCGCCAGCCCTTCGCACCAGCAGTACATCATGAAATTACAAAATGCGGACACGGCTCGCCACACCATAGGGACAGGCAGCAGCAGTTTAATGATCCCGGCTACGATGATTGGCACAGAACATGCGACAGTCACCAGAATAGTTAAAATGATGCTTAACAGTAATGTTATTGCAGCGAGCAATCTCGACATGATGAGCTTTTTCAGGTAGTTAGCTGTAAGTTAGCGGCCGGCTATTCGACGCTGGGCGCTGATTTTACCAGAAAACGGACAAATTAATGGCGCTTTCATGTGATGATTTGGCCGCTTTTACCCTGTCGTAGACGATTTCACTGTGATTCCGCGCTTATCAAGGCTTATATCCACATAGACTAAATTGCCATCGGTTGGCCATATAGATAAGATCTAATGCCATAACAGCATGATAATTAAGATCTAAAAAATAATTCATATGTGTTTTTTGTGTCTGTTATTCATATGAAGTGAAAGTATGCACAAACTTATCCACAGTTTGAATTTTGCGAGCGATCCTCACGATCGCAAAATCTTTTCCTGTATCAGGCGCTAATAACTGATGTTTTCATCCTTCTGTGGCATCCTTTACCCATAAATTTATTAAAGGCACGGACATTATGGTTCAGATCCCAGAAAACCCTCTTATTCTCGTCGATGGCTCTTCTTACCTGTATCGGGCATACCATGCGTTTCCTCCTCTGACCAATAGCGCAGGGGAACCCACCGGCGCAATGTACGGCGTGCTGAACATGCTGCGCAGCCTGATCCTTCAATACCAGCCAACCCATGCGGCTGTGGTCTTTGATGCGAAAGGCAAAACGTTCCGCGATGAGCTGTTTGAGCATTACAAATCTCACCGTCCGCCAATGCCTGACGATCTGCGTGCGCAGATTGAGCCGCTACACACCATGGTAAAAGCGATGGGGCTGCCGCTGCTGGCCGTCTCTGGCGTTGAAGCCGATGACGTCATCGGTACGCTGGCGCGTGAAGCAGAAAAGATGGGTCGTCCTGTACTGATCAGCACCGGTGATAAAGATATGGCGCAGCTGGTGACGCCAGGTATCACCCTGATTAACACCATGACCAACACCATTCTGGGGCCTGAAGAGGTTGTCACTAAGTATGGGGTGCCGCCTGAGCTGATTATCGACTTCCTCGCGTTGATGGGCGACTCCTCGGATAACATCCCGGGTGTCCCTGGCGTTGGTGAGAAAACCGCGCAGGCGCTGCTTCAGGGGCTGGGCGGGCTGGATAAGCTCTACGCGGAATCAGACAAAATAGCCGGCCTCTCCTTCCGTGGCGCAAAAACCATGGCCGGAAAACTGGAAGAGAACAAAGAGGTGGCTTATCTCTCCTATAAGCTGGCTACAATCAAAACCGATGTCGAACTGGAGCTGGGCTGTGAGCAGCTTGAGGTGCAACAGCCTTCTGCTGACGATCTGCTGAGCCTGTTTAAGAAATACGAATTTAAGCGCTGGATCACTGACGTGGAAGCCGGTAAATGGCTACAGGCAAAAGGGGCCAAACCTACTGCAAAGCCGAAGGAGACGATTGTTGTTGAAGCAGAAGATCAGGCTGAAGAAGAAGCCGTGGCGCTTTCATTCGACAACTACGAAACCATTCTTGAAGAGTCACAGCTGATCGCCTGGATCGAGAAGCTGAAAAAGGCGCCGGTCTTTGCCTTTGATACCGAAACTGACAGTCTCGATAACATCTCTGCCAATATGGTTGGCCTGTCATTTGCGACAGAGCCGGGTATTGCAGCCTACGTTCCTGTGGCGCACGATTACCTGGATGCGCCGGAGCAGATCTCCCGTGAACGCGTGCTTGAGCTGCTGAAGCCGATCCTGGAAGACGAAAAGGCGCTCAAGGTTGGGCAAAACCTCAAGTACGACCGCGGCATTCTGCAAAACTACGGCATTGAACTGCGTGGGATCGCCTTCGACACCATGCTCGAATCCTATATTCTGGACAGCGTCGCGGGCCGCCATGATATGGATTCCCTATCTGACCGCTGGCTAAAGCACAAAACGATTACCTTCGAAGAGATTGCCGGTAAAGGGAAAAATCAGCTCACCTTTAACCAGATTGCTCTTGAAGAGGCGGGTCGCTACGCGGCGGAAGATGCTGACGTCACGCTGCAGCTGCATCTGAAGATGTGGCCAAAACTGCAGAAGCACGAAGGTCCGCTGAACGTGTTCCAGCATATCGAGATGCCGCTGGTGCCCGTGCTATCCCGCATTGAACGCAACGGCGTGAAAATCGACCCAACGGTGCTGCATAACCACTCCGGGGAGCTGGCGCAGCGTCTGACCGAGCTTGAGCAAAAAGCGCATGAGCTTGCAGGCGAGCCGTTTAACCTCTCTTCACCGAAGCAGCTGCAAACCATTCTGTTTGAAAAGCAGGGCATCAAGCCGCTGAAGAAAACCCCTGGCGGCGCACCGTCAACCTCTGAAGAGGTCCTGGAAGAGCTGGCGCTGGATTACCCGCTGCCAAAAGTGATTCTGCAGTACCGTGGTCTCGCGAAGCTGAAGTCGACCTACACCGACAAGCTTCCGCTTATGATCAACCCGAAAACGGGTCGCGTGCACACGTCGTATCATCAGGCTGTCGCGGCGACCGGTCGTCTCTCGTCAACCGATCCCAACCTGCAGAACATCCCGGTACGTAACGAAGAGGGCCGTCGTATTCGCCAGGCTTTCATCGCACCAGAGGATTATCTGATTGTCTCTGCTGACTACTCGCAAATCGAACTGCGCATTATGGCGCATCTGTCCCGTGACAAAGGCCTGCTTACCGCGTTTGCCGAAGGGAAGGATATCCACCGGGCAACCGCGGCGGAAGTCTTCGGCTTGCCGCTGGACAGCGTGACCAACGAACAGCGCCGCAGTGCTAAGGCGATCAACTTCGGTCTGATCTACGGCATGAGCGCGTTCGGCCTTTCACGCCAGCTCAACATTCCACGTAAAGAGTCGCAGAAGTATATGGATCTCTACTTCGAGCGTTATCCGGGCGTGCTGGAATATATGGAACGCACACGCGCGCAGGCGAAGGAAAAAGGTTACGTCGAAACCCTGGATGGCCGCCGTCTCTACCTACCGGACATCAAATCCAGCAACGCGGCGCGCCGCGCTGGCGCAGAGCGTGCGGCGATCAACGCCCCGATGCAGGGTACCGCGGCGGATATTATTAAGCGTGCAATGATCGCCGTTGATGCCTGGCTGGAAGAAGAGAAGCCTCGCGTGAAAATGATCATGCAGGTACACGATGAACTGGTATTTGAAGTGCACAAGGACGACCTCGACGCCGTGTCGAAGAAGATCCACGAACTGATGGAAAGCAGCATGACGCTTGATGTGCCGTTGCTGGTGGAAGTGGGAAGTGGTGAAAACTGGGATCAGGCTCACTAACGATTCTTCGCATAACGCGCTATTTATGTAAGTTTGCAACATTAGAACGCGCGTTTTGTGACGATCATTAGAATTCCCTATGTAAAGAATGAAAAAAAACTACAAAAAGTGCTTTTTCTGCAGCACAAAAAGGGGTAGAGTTATCGGCGTAGGGTACAGAGGTAAGATGTTCTATCTTTCAGACCTTTTACTTCACGTAATCGGATTTGGCTGAATATTTTAGCCGCCCCAGTCAGTAATGACTGGGGCGTTTTTTATTGCGGCAAAGAAATGTTCAGGCAAAAAAAGCGCGGACATTGCCGCGCCCGGTATTACTCTTCTTCCGCTTCCTTCGCGGGTTCCAGCTCGCTAAACCAGGTATCGAGTTTCTGACGCAACTTGTCCACGCCCTGCTTTTTCAGCGAGGAGAACGGCTCAACCTGTACATCACCGTTGAACGCCAGCACCGCTTCGCGAACCATATTCACCTGCGCTTTACGCGCGCCGCTCGCCAGCTTATCGGCTTTCGTCAGCAGCACCAGTACGGCGATATCGCTTGCTACAGCCCAGTCGATCATCTGCTGATCGAGATCTTTTAGCGGGTGACGAATATCCATCAGCACCACCAGACCTTTCAGGCACAGACGTTTTTCCAGGTATTCACCCAGCGCACGCTGCCACTTGATTTTCATCTCTTCCGGTACCTGCGCGTAACCGTAGCCCGGTAAGTCGACCAGGCGTTTGCCCTCTGCGACTTCAAACAGGTTGATCAGCTGGGTACGGCCAGGTGTTTTTGAGGTACGCGCCAGGCTCTTCTGATTGGTCAGCGTATTCAGGGCGCTGGATTTCCCCGCATTTGAGCGGCCAGCAAAGGCCACTTCAATACCGGTATCAGAAGGCAGGTGGCGAATATCGGGCGCACTAGTGACAAAATGCGTCTGTTGGTAGTTCCAGGTAGTCACGTGGTCGTCTCCAAAATCGTAATCTGAAGGGGATTATACCCGAATGCAGGCAAAAGGCTTTTCTGATTGCTAATGACCTGTAGGCAAATGCCTCAGGCAGTGTGAGAGATCGGCCAGTAATGCCCTGGGATATTTCAGAGAATTCGCAGGCGTCAAAAAATCCAAACTGTTTTAAATCATAAGCTTATTTTCGGGTAATTGTCTGAAAATCCTTTTTTGTACCGTTTCGTTGCTTGTTAGTTTAACGGAACAAGGTAAAGTGTGCGTCAGGGCGAGGAAGCCAACAGGAAATCGACTTAAGGATTAGGGTCAGGAGCGCCAGGAGGCGAAGACGCAGGATTGTCAGGACGACCAGCGCCTGGAGGCGTTTTAAAAGGAAATGGAACCGTATCACGGACGGTATTAGCCAAGGGATAAACAGGGTTTGTTGTTGGCAAACATGGAATGTCTGACCCGCTAAGGGTTGTGAGTCAGGAAAAAAGGCGACAGATTGCTCTGTCGCCTTTTTTCTTTGCTTGCTTTCTGCTAGATTTCGCCGCAATTCTATACTGAAGAAAACGACTTAAAGATAAAACATCATGAAAAAACCAACCTCCGCTGCGGGCGCGAAACGCCCTGCAAAAGCACGCCGCAAAACGCGCGAAGAACTGAACCAGGAAGCGCGCGACCGCAAACGCGACAAAAAACATCGCGGTCATGCTGCGGGTAGCCGTGCCAACGGTGGTGGTGCAGCGGGCGCTTCTGCAAAAGGCAAGCAGCAGAAAGATCCTCGTATCGGCAGTAAAACTCCCATTCCACTGGGCGTGACAGACACCCCGGTCACTAAGCAGCACAAACCAAAGAGCGAGAAACCTATGCTTTCACTGCAGGCTGAGCTGGATTTGCTGGAGAACGATGAGCGCCTGGACGCGCTGCTGGAACGTCTTGAAGAGGGTGAAACCCTGACCGCTGAAGAGCAGTCATGGGTGGATGCCAAACTGGATCGTATTGATGAACTGATGCAGAAGCTGGGCCTGTCATACGACGATGACGAAGATGAAGAAGAAGACGAGAAGCAGGAAGATATGATGCGTCTTCTGAAGGGTGGAAACTAACATTTGCACCCGGCAGGCACGATAGTCCTGCTTATAACCCTTCCGGTTATATGTTATCTGGTGTTGTTATTCGTTAAACTACGGCGGTTGTCGCGGCGACAGAAGTGGCTGCGCACCCGAATGATGGCCCGCAATGGGGTCAGAACGGGCCGCCGTATACGAACGCGACACCAACGGAAGGAGTGAGCATGTCAGCATCAACTATCGACTGGGATTTGGCCCTAATCCAGAAATATAACTATTCCGGGCCGCGTTATACGTCATACCCCACCGCGCTGGAGTTCTCCGATGCCTTCGGAGAGCGTGATTTCCAGCAGGCTGTCGCGCGCTATCCTGAGCGTCCGCTGTCGCTCTACGTCCATATTCCGTTCTGCCACAAGCTTTGCTACTTCTGCGGCTGCAATAAAATCGTGACCCGCCAGCAGCATAAAGCCGACCAGTATCTTGATGCGCTCGAACAGGAAATTGTGCATCGCGCGCCGCTGTTTAAAGGCCGTCACGTGAGCCAGCTCCACTGGGGCGGCGGTACGCCAACCTATCTGAACAAAGCGCAAATAAGCCGCTTGATGGCGCTTCTGCGCGGCAATTTTAGTTTTAATGCTGACGCTGAGATCTCGATCGAAGTCGATCCGCGTGAAATTGAGCTGGATGTCCTGGATCATTTACGCGCAGAAGGATTCAACCGTCTGAGCATGGGCGTACAGGATTTCAATAAAGAGGTTCAGCGTCTGGTGAACCGCGAGCAGGACGAAGAATTTATCTTTGCCTTACTCAACCACGCGCGTGAGATTGGTTTCACCTCGACCAATATTGACCTGATTTACGGCCTGCCAAAGCAAACGCCGGAAAGCTTCGCCTTCACGCTGAAGCGCGTGGCTGAACTTAACCCGGACCGACTGAGCGTCTTTAACTATGCGCATCTGCCAACGCTCTTTGCCGCCCAGCGCAAAATCAAAGATGCCGATCTTCCTTCTGCCCAGCAGAAGCTGGATATCCTGCAGGAAACCATCACCTCGCTGACCGACACCGGCTATCAGTTTATCGGCATGGATCACTTTGCCCGTCCGGATGACGAGCTGGCCGTTGCTCAGCGCGAAGGGGTCCTGCACCGTAACTTCCAGGGATACACGACCCAGGGCGATACCGATTTACTGGGAATGGGTGTCTCCGCCATTAGCATGATTGGCGATTGCTACGCGCAGAACCAGAAAGAGCTGAAGCTGTATTACCAGCAGGTTGATGAGACCGGCAACGCGCTGTGGCGCGGCATTGCGTTAACGCGTGATGACTGTATCCGTCGCGATGTGATTAAGGCGCTTATCTGCAACTTCCGTCTCGATTTCAGCGATGTGGAAGCGCAGTGGGCGCTGAACTTCAGCGATTATTTCGCGGAAGATCTGAAGCTTCTGGCGCCGCTGGCGAAAGACGGGCTGGTGGATGTGTCAGAGAGCGGGATTGAGGTCACGCCGAAAGGGCGTCTGTTGATCCGTAATATCTGCATGTGCTTTGACGCGTATTTGCGTCAGAAAGCGCGAATGCAGCAGTTCTCGCGGGTGATTTAAACTGTAATGCCGGGTGGCGGCTTCGCCTTACCCGGCCTACAAAAGTGCGAAATGTAGGCCGGGTAAGCGAAGCGTCACCCGGCTTTTCATCGCCAACTCGCTAGCTAAACAGCCCAACCAGCGCCGCGCACAACATAGCCGCAACGGCTGTTTGTGGCGTGTGGCTTTCAGCGGCTCCGCTAGAGAGCATATTCACGATTGTTTCCAGCATGATGTTCACCCCCAATTTCCGGGCACGATCATACAAAACTCATCGGAACAGTAAAGCGCAAAATAACGGCAATTTGCGCTCAATTAATGACCTTTACACAAGGGCGGATATTACTCCATTCCCAGCTCTTTCAGCTTGCGCGTCAGGGTATTGCGACCCCATCCTAACAGGCGAGCGGCTTCCTGCTTGTGACCCTGCGTATGACGAAGCGCGGTGGTCAACAGCGTACGCTCCATCTCAGGCTGAGCCTCCGACAGCAGGTTTTGATGACCGGAACGCAGCGCGCGGTCGGCCCACTGCGCCAGCAGCGTCGCCCAGCTGTCCGGCAGCGCGTGTCCGCTACTGCTTTCCGGCGCGGTCGCCTCAAACAGTTCGGCCGGTAAATCCTGAATCAGCACTTCCTGACCGGCAGCCATCACGGTTAACCAGCGGCAGGTGTTTTCCAGCTGACGCACGTTGCCCGGCCACGCCAGACGCGTTAGAGCGGCATCGGTTTCCGGGTGAAGCTGCTTGGCTTCCACGCCCAGCTCGCGGGCAGCCACCTGCAGAAAATGACGCGCCAGGCGGGGAATATCTTCCCGACGTTCACGCAGCGGCGGCAGATGAACGCGGATGACGTTCAGACGGTGGAATAAATCCTCACGGAATTTTCCTTCCTGCACGCGTTGCTCCAGGTTCTGGTGGGTCGCGGCGATAATACGCACGTCCACTTTCACCGGCGCATAGCCGCCCACGCGATAAAACTGCCCGTCGGCCAGCACGCGCAGCAGGCGGGTCTGAACGTCCAGCGGCATATCACCGATTTCATCCAGGAACAGCGTGCCGCCGTCAGCCTGTTCGAAGCGCCCCTGGCGAATGGTATTTGCGCCGGTAAATGCCCCTTTTTCATGGCCGAACAGTTCGGACTCAATTAAATCCTTCGGGATCGCCGCCATATTCAGGGCGATGAACGGGGCTTTTGCCCGCGGGCTATGGCGATGCAGTGCATGCGCTACAAGCTCTTTACCGGTGCCCGATTCGCCGTTAATCAAGACGCTGATGGACGAGCGGGACAGACGGCCAATAATGCGAAACACGTCCTGCATCGCCGGCGCTTCGCCAATGATGTCGGTGGTTGGCCCAAAATCGGGCGCGTGGCGCGGCTGCTGCTGCTCCTGATAGTGGCTAATCGCGCGCTCGACCAGCGCCACCGCCTCGTCGATATCAAACGGTTTGGGCAGATAATCGAATGCCCCTTGCTGGTAAGCGCTCACCGCGGCATCCAGATCGGAGTGTGCCGTCATTATGATGACCGGAAGCATAGGATGGCGCTGTTTGATCTGCTTTAACAGCGCCAGCCCGTCCATGCCCGGCATGCGAATATCCGACAGCAGAACGTCCGGCGTTTTGGTGGTGAGTGCGTCGAGCACTTCGCTGCCGCTCTCAAACGTCGTGCAGCTTAATCCTGCCCCTGTGAGCGCGCGTTCAAGCACCCAACGGATGGAGCTAT
>NZ_CDRQYH010000093.1:0-12885 GCF_977039595.1 Enterobacter sp. | reverse complement strand
ATCACCACCTCCCCGAACGATATCGTCGTCAATACGCCGTTCCACGTGGAGATCGGTAACCTGACCGGTGAGTTCAACATCTGCCTGCCGTTCAGCATGATTGAACCGCTGCGCGAGCTGCTGGTTAACCCGCCGCTGGAGAACTCACGCAACGAAGATCAGAACTGGCGTGAAAACCTGGTGCGCCAGGTGCAGCACTCGCAGCTGGAGCTGGTGGCGAACTTCGCCGACATTTCGATGCGGTTATCCCAGATCCTGAAATTACAACCCGGCGACGTTTTGCCGATAGACAAACCCGACCGCATTATTGCCCACGTAGATGGTGTCCCCGTACTTACAAGCCAGTACGGCACGATTAACGGTCAGTATGCGTTACGCGTTGAGCACTTGATCAACCCGATTTTGAATTCGCTGAATGAGGAACAGCCCAAATGAGTGACATGAACAATCCGTCCGATGAAAACAGCGGAGCACTGGACGATCTGTGGGCTGACGCGTTAAACGAGCAAAAAGCGACCCCGGCCAAAAGCGCAGCGGATGCCGTATTCCAGCAGCTCGGCGGCGGTGATGTCAGCGGCACGCTGCAGGACATCGACCTGATTATGGATATCCCGGTTAAGCTGACCGTTGAACTGGGACGCACCCGGATGACCATTAAAGAGCTGCTGCGCCTGACGCAGGGTTCCGTGGTGGCCCTTGACGGCCTGGCCGGCGAGCCGCTGGATATTCTGATCAACGGCTATCTGATTGCTCAGGGTGAAGTGGTGGTGGTAGCCGATAAATACGGCGTACGTATCACCGACATCATTACCCCGTCTGAACGTATGCGTCGTCTGAGTCGTTAATCATGAAAACCCAGGCCACTGTTCAACAGCCTTCTGCCGTACCGGGCTCGCCTTTGATGCAGGTAAGCGGCGCGCTGTTAGGGATCATTCTGTTGATCCTGGCGGCCGCCTGGATAATCAAGCGCCTGGGTTTTGCGCCGAAAGGCGGCAGTACGCGCGGCCTGAAAGTCTCCGCCAGTACTTCATTGGGTCCGCGCGAGCGGGTGGTGATTGTTGATGTTGAGGACGCACGGCTGGTGCTTGGCGTGACGGCGTCAAATATCAATGTGCTGCATACCCTCCCCCCTGCCCCTGTAGTGCCAGAAGAGACACCGTCTGCTCCTGCCGATTTTCAGGCCATGATGAAGAGTTTGCTTAAGCGTTCCGGGAGATCCTGATGCGCCGTTTGTTATTCCTTACGCTGACAGGCCTGGGCCTGTTCGCGCCCTCTGTGTATGCGCAACTGCCGGGGCTGGTTTCCACGCCGCTGGCGAACGGGGGACAAAGCTGGTCCCTGTCCGTGCAGACGCTGGTGTTCATCACCTCGCTGACCTTTATCCCGGCGATCCTGCTGATGATGACCAGCTTCACCCGCATCATCATCGTCTTTGGTCTGCTGCGAAACGCCCTGGGCACCCCGTCCGCCCCGCCAAACCAGGTTCTGCTCGGGCTGGCGCTGTTTTTAACCTTTTTCATTATGTCGCCGGTGATCGATAAGATTTATACCGATGCCTACCATCCGTTTAGCGAAGATAAAATCTCCATGCAGGAGGCGCTGGATAAAGGCGCGCAGCCGCTGCGGGAATTTATGCTGCGCCAGACGCGCGAAGCGGATTTGGCCCTGTTTGCCCGTCTCGCTAACACGGGCGAGTTACAGGGACCGGAAGCGGTGCCGATGCGCATCCTGCTGCCAGCGTATGTCACCAGCGAGCTGAAAACCGCGTTCCAGATTGGCTTTACCATCTTTATTCCGTTCCTGATTATCGATCTGGTGATCGCCAGCGTTCTGATGGCGCTCGGGATGATGATGGTGCCGCCCGCGACCATCGCCCTGCCCTTTAAGATCATGCTCTTTGTGCTGGTCGACGGCTGGCAGCTGCTGGTCAGCTCGCTGGCGCAAAGTTTTTACAGTTAAGGAACGGCAATGACACCCGAATCGGTCATGATGATGGGCACGGAAGCGATGAAAATCGCCATTGCCGTTGCCGCCCCGCTGCTGCTTGTCGCGCTGGTTACCGGTCTTATCATCAGTATTCTTCAGGCCGCCACGCAGATTAACGAAATGACGTTGTCGTTCATCCCGAAAATCATCGCCGTATTTGTGGCGATTATCGTGGCCGGACCGTGGATGCTGAACCTGCTGCTGGACTATATGCGCAACCTGTTTACCAATCTGCCGTACATCATCGGCTGACCTGACGATGCTGCACTTCACCAGCGACCAGTGGGTTCAGTGGCTCGGCGTCTATTTCTGGCCGATGCTGCGCATTCTGGCGCTGATCTCCACCGCCCCCATTCTCAGCGAGAAATCGATACCCAAGCGTGTCAAAGTGGGGCTGGGGATTATCATCTCCATTATCGTCGCACCGTCTCTCCCTCCCGTGGATATTCCGATCTTCTCGGCAAATGCGGTGTGGGTCGCCCTGCAGCAGGTGATGATTGGCGTTGCCGTCGGCTTTACCATGCAGCTCGCGTTTGCTGCCGTGCGTACCGCGGGAGAGCTGATTGGCCTGCAGATGGGGTTATCGTTCGCCACGTTTGTCGATCCCGGCAGCCATCTCAACATGCCCGTGCTGGCGCGCATTATCGATCTGCTCGCCATGCTGCTGTTCCTGTCGTTTAACGGTCATCTGTGGCTTATCTCCATGCTGATGGATACTTTTCATACGCTGCCGATTGGTGAAAACCCGGTCAACAGCAATGCCTTCCTCGCTCTGACCCGCGCGGCGGGGCTGATCTTCCTCAACGGTCTGATGTTGGCTCTGCCGATCATCACGCTGCTGCTCACCGTCAACCTGGCATTAGGTTTACTGAACAGAATGGCACCGCAGCTCTCGGTGTTTGTGATTGGTTTTCCGCTAACGTTGACGGTCGGAATTTTATTAATGTCATTACTGATGCCACTTATCGCCCCCTTCTGTGAACATTTATTCGGCGAGATATTCAATCTGTTAGCGGATATTGTCAGCGAGCTGCCACGTAAATAATAGCCCTCACTGTTGCTATTGTCTTTCTGAGGATATTCCTAAAATAAAATGCGAAAAACATCTTCCAGGATATATCTGACGCGGTTTAATTGTTTCTAACCACCTCACAATACTTAATATTTACTTTACTTTAAGAAGATTCCTGGCAAATTATACGTAACTTTACGGGATAGTGAGTCCGCCTGAAAGTCTTTGTCATGCTCACAGGTTTATTATTTTTTTCCATCCCGTATGGCTGTTTTGAGCTCTCAGGCAGATGGTGAATTATCGTTACGCATTGAGTGAGGGTATGCCATGTCAACGATCATTATGGATTTATGCAGCTACACCCGGCTAGGGTTAACCGGGTACCTGGCAAGCAGAGGGGTAAGAAAGAGAGACATCAACGATGCACACACCGTTGACGAACTCGCAGCCGCTTGTGACGAACTAAAACCAGGCGTGGTGTTTATTAATGAGGACTGTTTCATTCACGATCCAGCCAACAGTCAGCACATTAAGCAAATCATTAATCAGCATCCAAAAACCCTGTTTATTGTTTTTATGGCGATCGCGAATATCCATTTCGATGAGTATTTGTTGGTCCGTAAAAATTTATTGATCAGTTCTAAATCGATTAAACCCGAGTCGCTGGATGACATTTTGGGTGATTATTTGAATAAAGAAGTTAAAAATGTAGGAGCGGTTAACTTACCCACCCTATCATTAAGCAGGACTGAATCAAGTATGCTGCGAATGTGGATGGCGGGACAAGGAACTATTCAGATCTCCGACCAGATGAATATTAAAGCGAAAACCGTTTCGTCACACAAAGGAAATATTAAACGGAAAATTAAAACGCATAATAAGCAAGTGATCTACCATGTGGTACGCCTGACCGATAATGTGACGAACGGGATTTTCGTCAACATGCGTTAGTCGCTTAAGACCCTGTGCACCCTACCTTTGATCTCTGGCCTGGCCAGAGATTTTTGCTTCTGCAGAGGATGTCGGGTCGCAATGCGCTACCCGACGCCGTGTTAGTCTGCTTTCTCAACAAAGATACCGTCAGGATGCCCCAGTTCGTTAAAAAACCAAATGCCGAGCGGGTAGTCTTCCAGTGATACCAGGTACATTGTCCCTTCACTAAACTCTTCAATTGCCAGCACCACACCCGGGCGGCGCGGCCCACCGTCCGTTTTAACAGTTACCCGATCGTTGACCTTCATACATTCCTCCTCTGGTTTTGAGCCAGTGTAGAACAAAACGCAAAAACGCACATCGCCGCCCGGCGTGAATGGCGTTTTTATACACAGGCTATACTTAATCCTGGACACGTTTGCAGGTTGAAAGAGGAGTCCCGCAATGAAGACCGATAAAGAGTACAGCGACACCATCAAGCGCGAAGTCGAGGTGGATGTCGATGCCCTGCTGGCCGCCATCAATGAGATCAGTGAGTCAGAAGTCCGCCGGTCGGACGACAATTCGGACCGCGTCATTGTCAACGGAAGGAATTATCACACCTATCGTGAGCTGGCGGAGGCCTTCGAGCTCGATATTCACGACTTTAGCGTGTCTGAAGCCAATCGTTAGGGCGAAAAAAATCCCGGTCATGGGGATGACCGGGATCAAAACTTGCTTATGCAAGAAGCACTTGAAAATTCGTTACACCAGGAAATCTGATGTACAAGCCACACTATCCCCAACGAATTTGTCTGACAAGCATATATTCTTATGATGAATATAATATTTTTAACATAATGCTTTTCGCAATGAGCAATAACATACGCCGAATGCGGGTTTGCCAGGGAATACTCTCATTTCTCCTGTTAACAATTCGGTTATTTTTTAGGAATTTTCTTAGATAAGGGCACAGCCGTTACCGGGAGCCACTATGCCTTCACTGCGGGATAACTTGCTGATTTTTTCTGACCTGGACGGCTCGTTGCTGGATATTCATACCTATGAGTGGCAACCCGCCATGCCCTGGCTGGACAAACTGCTGAATAATCAGATTCCGGTCATTCTCTGCAGCAGCAAGACCGCGGCAGAGATGCTGGATATCCAGCAGGATCTTGGGCTTGAAGGCTTGCCTTTTATTGCCGAGAACGGCGCGGTGATTCAGCCTGACGTGCGCTGGGATAAGGTTCAGCGCCAGACCAGAGGGATGACGCACCGGGATATCCGTCCGCGGATCGAGCAGATACGTCTGCAGACGGGCTTTAAATTCACGACCTTTGACGATGTGGATGAGCACGTTATCAGCGAGTGGACCGGGCTGACGCGCTACCGTTCGGCGCTTGCCCGCAAGCATGAAGCGTCCGTCACGCTCATCTGGCGCGATACCGACGAGAAAATGGTTCAGTTTGAAGAGGAACTGGCGAATATCGGCCTGAAATGCCTGCAGGGTGCGCGGTTCTGGCATATTCTGGACGCCCGCTGCGGCAAAGACGTAGCGGTGAACTGGCTGATTGAACAGTATCGCGAGCAGGACGAGATCGAGCCCACCACGCTGGGGCTCGGCGACGGTCCTAACGATGCGCCGCTGCTCGACAGCGTTGACTTCGCGGTGGTCATCAAGGGGATTAACCGCCAGGGCATCACGCTACGGGATGATAACCCTGCCCGCGTTTATCACACCCAGCAGCCCGGTCCGGCAGGCTGGCGGGAGGGGCTGGATCACTTCCTGTCCTGATCTCGCCACACGACCCGGTTACGCCCGCTCTGCTTGGCCTCATAGAGCCGGACGTCCGCCACGGATTGCAGCTGCTCAAAATCATAGTTACCCGCTTCATCCGCGCTGCTGACCCCCAGCGACGCGCTGATACGCAGGGTCGTGCTCTTCTTCACCAGGATCTCCTTATTGTTGATTCGGCAACGAATGCGATCCGCGACGCCTCTCGCCTCCTCCAGACCAATCCCCGGCAGGACGACGCAAAACTCTTCCCCGCCTACACGCCCTGCCACATCATTCTTGCGTAACGCGCTGGCAATCAGTCCTGCCGTGTGGGAGAGCACCTTATCACCGGCCTGATGGCCGAACCGGTCGTTGATGTTTTTAAAATGGTCGAGATCGATCTGAATCACCGAGAACGGCAGCGACTGCTGGCGACAGGTTTCTGCCAGCATTTTTGCGCGGTCGAACAGCGCGCCGCGATTATTCAGCCGCGTAAGCGGATCGTGCCAGGCCTGCCACTGGAGGGAGTGCTGAAGCGTATACATGTTACTCACCATCCGGCGGATCACCAGCCACGAGATCAACAGCATGGCGGTAAAGAGCGCCCACAGCAGCGCCAGTACGATACTGATGCTACCGAAGTCGTCCTGTACCCCTTCATGCAGAGTGTGGATCCGCAGGACGACGCCATCGAAGTGATCGAGCCGCTCCCAGGTAATAAACCGGCTCCCGAGGCGGATACCGCCGCCGGTATCATGCTCAATCGCCTGGGCAATCTGCGCCGCTTCGCGTTCGTCAAAATGGTTAACCGGGCTTCCCGCGTGGGCTGAGGTGGCGATCATATTTAGCCGGGTATCGTACAGCTGATACTCTCCCTCCGTTCGATCTTCCGTCGTATCGGCCAGCAGACGCTGCATCGTGCTCAATGTAAAGTCCATCGCCACGACGCCGTACCAGTAACGATCGAAATAGATGGGGACGCTGGCGGTGATCGTTCGTTCATCCCCGGTCCAGGATGAAGGCGTGGAGATAAACCAGCGCACGGCGCGGGCGCGGTTGTTACGTTCTGACTGCTGGGTAAACCAGGACTGCGTGACCAGATTATAATAGCGGGCGGTAATATCACCCGCCCGATCCGGCGTATCCGTGGAAAGGAAAAATCCGGCGCGGGAGACGTAGATCACTCGCGCTTCCGTTTGCGCTCTCGACGACGCCAGTCTGAGCAAATAGCCCACTTCGAGCGCGGCAGAAATTTCATGGCTTATGCGTTCAGCGTCCCGATTGAGAAGCGTGGTTTTTTCGACAAAGGCGTCCGAGACCCCGTTAATGGGAAGGGTACGTTTTTTATCAACGGCAAGCTGCCAGGTGGAGAGCATGCGGACGGTATTGAAGCGTGACACCGCATCCTGTAAGACTTCAAAGGCCAGCGGCGTCTCGATTGCATCATGCATGCCCTGGCGAAATAACAGCAGCCTGTCGATGCTGTTCTGTAACTGCCTGTCCAGAGAACTGGCCACCGTATCCAGATGATTGCGCTGGCTGGAGATGTATGCCTCTTCCAGCACCACCACCTCACGCCAGGTAAGTAAAGTGGAAAATACCAGAACGATCAGAAAACAGAGATTAACAATCCGCCCCGGATTGCTACGCTTATGCAGCCATTGCAAAAAAGATTGTCTTACAACAAAGGTATCGCGCTGCACACACACTCCATGATCGCTACCTAACACCCAGTACCAGAGATAAAAACGCCCGGCAAAGCCGGGCGTTATGTGATTAAGCCTTGTCCCGCTTGTGCTGCCCGTCACCCGGCTGAAGCTCATCTTCACGAAATGCTTCCCGCTTGATGCTATAGCCATCGTGCCACCGGCATTCCACCATTCCGCTGGAATACCCGGTGACGATCATACGTGGGCCGCCCTTTTTAGGCTTAACTTCATCACTGACCAAAAAGACCATACCTGCCTCCTGTATCAGGGTGAAACTGTTTCAATTTAGACGAGGAATGGTCTTTTTGCATCCTGCCGACGGTAACAATTAGTGCGACGTGCCGCGAATTTTCTCAACCAGCTTCACCGCCGCAACGACGATAGCGCCAATGATAAAGCCCAGCACCAGATTCAGCAGGGTGGGTAGAATCGCCGCGATAACGGCCCCCTGCGTGGAGGAGAAATGTTCGATGGCATGGTGCAGCGGCGCGATGCCGTGAACCACAATTCCGCCGCCTACGAGGAACATCGCCAGCGTGCCCACCACCGACAAGCTCTTCATCAGCCAGGGCGCCAGCACCAGCAGGCTTTTACCAATGCCTCTTGCCACCGCGCTCGACTTTTCTTCCAGCCAGTAGCCAATATCGTCCAGCTTGACGATCAGTCCCACCAGACCGTACACGCCCACGGTGACCAAAATCGCAATGCCGGAGAGGATCAGCACCTGGTTCAGAAGCGGCGCGTCAGAGACAATCCCCAGCGTAATCGCGACGATTTCCGCAGACAGGATAAAGTCGGTCCGAATGGCGCCTTTGACCTTATCACGCTCGAAGGTTTTCGGATCCTGAGCGGCCAGCGCTTCAAGACGCTGCTGGCGCACCTCCGGCGTATCGCTCTGCTTGCGCGCGCTAAAGGAGTGGAGCACCTTCTCCACGCCCTCGAAGCAGAGAAATGCCCCACCGATCATCAGCAACGGCGTGATGGCCCAGGGGATAAAGGCGCTGATCAGCAGCGCCAGCGGCACCAGGATCACCTTATTCAGGAAAGAGCCTTTCGCCACGCCCCACACCACCGGCAGTTCACGGTTTGCCCTCACCCCACTCACCTGCTGGGCGTTCAACGATAAATCATCGCCCAGCACGCCTGCGGTTTTTTTCGCCGCAAGTTTCCCCATCACTGAAATGTCGTCCAGTAAGGTGGCAATATCATCCAGCAATGTTAATAAGCTACTTCCTGCCAAAATCTTAATCCTTCATTTTTTGGTAATTAAGTGAATAGTATGGAGCAAAAGCGCCAACCCGGAAACAGGCACCTTACGTCAACAAAAAATTCACATCTGCCACACAATTAAAGGGCTCGCCAGCGCGATAGTTTTCGCGTTTACTATCAGCGAACTTTTTATTTCGTCGTGAGGGATTATGCGTTTCCGGCAATTGCTACCGCTCATCGGGGCACTCTTTTCGCTGTACATCATCTGGGGTTCAACCTACTTTGTCATTCGCATCGGCGTGGAAAGCTGGCCGCCATTGATGATGGCGGGCATTCGTTTTCTCTCGGCGGGCATCCTGCTGCTTGCCTTCCTGCTGCTGCGTGGGCATAAGCTTCCCCCGCTGCGTCCGATGCTGAATGCCGCCCTGATCGGCCTGCTACTGCTGGCTGTGGGGAACGGATTTGTGACGATTGCCGAGCACCAGAACGTACCGTCCGGGATCGCCGCCGTGGTCGTTGCCACCGTACCGCTGTTTACCCTGTGCTTCAGCCGCCTCTTTGGTATCCGCACCCGCAAGCTGGAGTGGCTGGGTATTGGGATTGGCCTTGCTGGCATCATTCTGCTGAATAGCGGCGGTAACCTGAGCGGGAATCCGTGGGGTGCAGTCATCATCCTGATTGGCTCGATGAGCTGGGCGTTTGGTTCCGTGTACGGTTCGCGTATCGAACTTCCTACCGGCATGATGGCGGGCGCAATCGAGATGCTTGCCGCCGGGATTGTACTGCTGCTCGCCTCCATGCTTACGGGAGAAAAGCTGACAACCCTGCCGCCGCTGTCGGGCTTGCTGGCGGTAGGCTACCTGGCGCTGTTCGGCTCTATCATCGCCATTAACGCCTATATGTTCCTGATCCGCAATGTCTCTCCGGCTGTCGCCACCAGCTACGCTTACGTCAACCCGGTCGTGGCCGTGCTGCTCGGGACTGGACTGGGGGGAGAAACGCTTTCTCCAGTGGAATGGATTGCATTAGGGATCATTGTGTTTGCCGTCGTGCTGGTCACGCTGGGCAAATATTTGCTGCCGGCAAAACCGGTGGTCACGCCTTGCGAGGCGGAGAAACCGTAAGCAGGTGAATGCCCTGCGTGTCGATCTGCGCGGTCTGGCCGCCGCCGCAGATCCACTCTTCAAGCCGTTCGGTCAGATCGGTATCATTCAGCTTTAATCTGCCTCTCAGCGCACACTCCCAGACAATCAGCACCCGCCAGCCTTGCTCAATAAGCGTCGAGAGGTCCCGCTCGTCGCGCTCGACGTTTTTAGCAATCTTATCCAGCCAGAAATCGGTGCGCGTCGCGGGGACTTTAAACAGGTAGCAGTCGTGATGGTGCCAGAAACAGCCGTGAGTAAAGATGATGCACTGCCAGGCGTCGATGACGAAATCGGGACGCCCCGCCAGGGCGGCATCCTGGACGCGGAAGTCAAACCCCGCCTGCGTCAGCAGCGCGGCCAGGCGTTTTTCAATCGCGGTGTCACGCGTGCCGATGGCACGCATGTTTTTACTGCGCGTCGCCTTATCGTGAACGTCCGTCATTGACGGCCTCACTCTGGCGGAGCGCCACCGCCTGCCTGATGCGCGAGGCCAGCAGCTTTGCGACCGCCGCAAACGCGGGAACGACCACCGAATTACCAAACTGGCGGTACGCCTGGGTATCCGAAACCGGAATCCGGAAACCGTAGCCTTGCGGCGTTTCAAAGCCCATCAGCCGGGCGCATTCCCGCGGCGTTAAGCGTCTCGGACGGTGACGCTGGTTGTGCGGATCGTCGAAATCTTTTTCACCCAGCGCTTTGTCCCAGCCTCTGTCGATCAGGATTTCCGCGCCGTCTTTGTAGTAGCGAGCAGACAGCGTGCGGGTAACGCTGTGCGGATCGTTAGGGTTTACCATCCCAAAGCCGAAGCCGTTGCCTTTCGCCTGGTGCTTCTTGGCATAGCGGTAGAGGTATTTCCACAGCACCGGGGTCAGGATAAATTTCGCGTCGACGACCGGTTCCAGCAGGTCGGCCACGGTGGGACGCCGCTCGGGATACAGAGAGGGAATATCCCGCAGGGTAAAATCGCCTTTCAGATTGAGATCGCGACGGAAGCCCACCAGCACGATACGTTCGCGATGCTGGGGCAGGAAATGTTTCCCATCAATAATTTTAGGATCGTCCGCCCCCATGTCCTGTGAATCGGCCACGTCATAACCCAGCTCATCCAGGGTTTGCATGATAATGCGGAAGGTTTTACCGCCGTCGTGGCTTTTTAAATTTTTGACGTTTTCCAGCACAAAGATGGGCGGGCGGCGGGCGTCAATGATGCGCGCCACATCAAAAAAAAGCGTTCCCTGCGTATCGCAGGCGAAACCGTGGGCGCGTCCAAGGGCATTCTTTTTGGAGACACCCGCCAGCGAGAAGGGCTGACAAGGGAAGCCTGCCAGCAGCACGTCATGCGCCGGGATCGTCTGACGAATGTGCTCGGCGGCCTGTTCATCGCTCACGCCGCTTTTATGGCTCAGGGTCACATCGCGGATATCCGCGTTGAAATGATGCTCGTTCGGATCGCAGTACCAGTTAGCCTTGTAGGTTCGTACGGCATGTTTGTTCCACTCACTGGTAAACACGCACTGTCCGCCGATGGCTTCAAAACCGTACCGGATGCCGCCGATACCGGCAAAAAGATCGATAAAGCGGAAGGCATAGTTCGGGTGCGCGGCAGAAGGACGCGGAAGCAGATTTTGCAGATAACGATACTCGCCTTCACTCAGGCGACGCCCTGCTCGCTCGCTGGTCAGCAAGCGTTTAAGGATCGCCGGGCTCCAGTGGCTCTCGCCGTGCGCCACCAGCAGGCTGGCCAGCGTTTTAGCATCATAGATATCCAACAGCTGACGCAGTAAGGCCTGCACCGTTGCCGTTGATTTCTCAGCCTGCGCTGGCGCGGGCTCTGTCACTGATCGATTTTCCTGCATTCTTTTAACCGGAGAATAAAGACTGGGAACAGATTACCACAGTTCAGTTGCGCAAACTGCGACGGAAGCGGCCCAGCACCTGGCTATCCAGCCCGAGGCAGTCGCCGTGTAATTCGGCGCTGAGTTTCGCCATAAACTGGATCAGGAAATCGGCATTGTGACGTGCCAGTTCGCGGCCCATGTCCGTTTGCATTGTATCAGGCAATCGCAGCAGCTTGGTCTGAAAATGGTCGAGGGCAAACGCACGGTCGTCGAGGGGACGCGCATCGGCGAAGGGATCGTTGGCATCAAAAAGCGGCACGCCAAGCGCGCCCGAAACGGCAAAAACGCGCGCCAGGCCGATAGCGCCTAACGCTTCCAGCCGGTCTGCATCCTGCACAATTTTGGCCTCCATGCTCTGCGGCGCAATTCCGGCGCTGAAGCTGTGCGCCTCAATCGCGTGCCCGACGGCGGCAATATGCTCTGGCGGAAAGTCAGGGAAGTCGCGGCGCAGAATGTCGCTCGTCTTAAGCGCCGCGAGCCGTGACGACTGGCTGCGTTCAGGATGGTTTTTCGGCAGGCTGACAATATCGTGAAAATAGCATGCGGCCAGAATCACCAGCG
Organism: Enterobacter sp.; assembly: GCF_977039595.1. NCBI lineage: Bacteria > Pseudomonadati > Pseudomonadota > Gammaproteobacteria > Enterobacterales > Enterobacteriaceae > Enterobacter > Enterobacter sp. The sequence goes on along the minus strand of NZ_CDRQYH010000093.1, from coordinate 676 downwards.
GCTCGACCATGTGGTGAACCATGATTTTTTGCGCCGTCATCCAGACCCGACGAAAATGCGAAATATCATGTGCGGTATCGTCGGTGCTGTGATTCTCCTCGAGCCAGTGCTCAAATCGTTGCTGCCACCGGGCAAGTTCCATCGTCATGTCCTGTTGTTTAAAAGAGGATGAATTATAACACAGCCGAATTAAACCAATCTAAAAATAGAACCACGAAATACTTAATAATAATTACACCATATAAATTCAATGAATTAATTCACGAGAAAAATAAAGAGACTTATAGAAACATTTGGAAATATTACAAATAATTTAATTACACTTATTTCTGAAACTAAATTACATCTATTGAAATAGTATCAACCCAGTAACCACGGAGGGTGGTTACATATATTCATATAATTTATCCTTTAAGGGAATATATAATGAAAAGAAAAGTTTTGGCAATTCTTGCACCCGCGTTATTAATGGCAGGCTTAGTAAACGCGGCTGAAATTTACAACAGCAATGGCAATAAACTCGACCTGTACGGTAAAGTAGATGGTCTGCATGGTAATGACTCCAACTTATTGATAGTGTTTTATGTTCAGATAATGCCCGATGACTTTGTCATGCAGCTCCACCGATTTTGAGAACGACAGCGACTTCCGTCCCAGCCGTGCCAGGTGCTGCCTC
>NZ_CDRQYH010000092.1:0-12960 GCF_977039595.1 Enterobacter sp. | reverse complement strand
TGGCCCTGGTACGAGCGCTGAACAAAATGACGAAAGCAGGTATGCCTGAAAGCGTGCGTATTGCCTGAAAACACAACCCGCTACGGGGGAGACTTACCCGAAATCTGATTTATTCAACAAAGCCCAGAAATAGCCGAAAGGGACCAAACCGACGCCTGACGGTTGATATTCCGTATTTTGCCCATAGATCCATGACCTGCGCGTCACTTTTTCCGTTTCGCGCTCGTCGCTAAAATGGTAGTTTATAAGGCTGATTGCGGTGAATTGAACACACTTTATTCGCTTGAACCACATAACGGGAAGTAATGTGAAATATTTACTCATTTTCTTACTGGTATTGGCGATTTTTGTCATTTCAGTCACGTTGGGTGCACAAAACGATCAGCAGGTGACGTTTAACTATCTGCTGGCTCAGGGTGAGTATCGCGTCTCGAGCCTGCTGGCGGTCTTATTTGCTGCCGGCTTTGCCATTGGCTGGCTGGTTTGCGGTCTGTTCTGGCTGAAAGTCCGTGTTTCGCTTGCGCGCGCTGAACGTAAAATTAAGCGACTTGAAAATAACATTGCCCCAGCGTCTGACATCCCGGGAAGCTCTGGCGTGCCGGTCGTGAAGGAATAATCGACTATGCTGGAGTTGTTGTTTCTGCTTTTGCCTGTAGCCGCAGCCTATGGCTGGTATATGGGCCGCAGAAGTGCGCAACAAACAAAACAGGATGAGGCCAATCGGCTCTCCCGCGACTATGTTGCGGGGGTAAACTTCCTCCTGAGCAATCAGCAGGACAAAGCGGTAGACCTGTTCCTCGATATGCTGAAAGAGGATACCGGGACGGTTGAAGCGCATCTCACCCTGGGAAACCTGTTTCGCTCGCGCGGCGAGGTTGACCGCGCCATTCGTATTCACCAGACGCTGATGGAAAGCGCCTCTCTGACCTACGATCAACGTCTACTTGCAGTGCAACAGCTGGGGCGGGATTACATGGCCGCGGGGTTATACGATCGCGCTGAAGATATGTTCTCCCAGCTTGTGGATGAAACAGAGTTCCGCATCGGCGCGCTGCAGCAGCTCCTGCAGATTTATCAGGCCACCAGCGACTGGCAGAAAGCCATTGATACGGCTGAACGTCTGGTGAAGCTGGGGAAAGATAAGCAGCGCGTTGAGATAGCCCATTTCTACTGTGAGCTTGCGCTTCAGCAGATGGGCAATGACGACATGGACAAAGCCATGGCGTTACTGAAGAAAGGTGCCGCCGCGGATCGCAACAGCGCGCGAATCTCCATCATGATGGGGCGTGTCTTTATGGCGAATGGCGACTACGCCAAAGCCGTTGAAAGCCTGCTGCGGGTGATTGACCAGGACAAAGAGCTGGTCAGTGAAACGCTGGAAATGCTGCAAACCTGCTATCAGCAGCTGGATAAGCAGGAAGAGTGGGTAGCATTCCTGCGTCGCTGCGTGGAAGAGAACACCGGCGCCACCGCTGAACTGATGCTCTCAGACGTCGTTGAACAGTATGAAGGAAGCGACACCGCGCAGGTTTACATTACGCGTCAGCTGCAGCGTCATCCGACCATGCGGGTCTTCCATAAGCTGATGGATTACCACCTTAACGACGCGGAAGAAGGGCGCGCCAAAGAGAGCCTGATGGTGCTGCGCGACATGGTTGGCGAGCAGGTGCGTAGCAAGCCACGCTATCGTTGTCAGAAGTGTGGTTTTACCGCGTATACGCTCTATTGGCACTGTCCTTCCTGCCGCGCCTGGTCCACTATCAAGCCAATCCGTGGCCTGGACGGGCAGTAATTTTTTTAAAAGCCTTCATTTTAGTTACAACATACTGATGGTATTTAACGGTTTCTCAACACCGTGCGGTTTGCTGGCCTGTCAGGGAAATAAATGGATTCTGTCAATTTGCGACGACGGCAGGTAGAATGCTGGCCGTTTATCTGTTCCGCGCCGCTGCGCGCCCATAGACGAAAAGGGCTGGTCATGACGTCTGTTACATCCTCCACTTCCCGAGTAATTACGGATTCTCCTGTTGTTGTTGCGCTTGATTACAATAAGCGTGACGCTGCACTCGCGTTTGTCGACGGCATTGACCCTCGCGACTGCCGTCTGAAAGTTGGCAAAGAGATGTTCACGCTGTTTGGACCGCAAATCGTTCGCGATCTGCAGCAGCGCGGTTTTGACGTTTTCCTCGATCTGAAATTCCATGATATCCCGAATACCACGGCGCACGCGGTTGCCGCAGCCGCAGAACTGGGTGTATGGATGGTTAATGTCCATGCGTCAGGTGGGGCAAGAATGATGACCGCTGCCCGTGAGGCGCTCCTGCCGTTCGGTAAAGATGCACCGTTGCTGATTGCGGTCACCGTGCTGACCAGTATGGACGAAAACGATTTACGCGACCTGGGAGTGACGTTGTCACCCGCCGAGCATGCCGAACGTCTCGCGCGGCTGACCCAGCATTGCGGCCTGGATGGCGTCGTCTGCTCCGCGCAGGAAGCGGTACGTTTCAAATCAGCGCTGGGCAAGGATTTTAAACTGGTCACGCCGGGTATCCGTCCTGCAGGCAGCGACGTGGGCGATCAGCGCCGCATTATGACGCCTGAGCAGGCGCTGGCTGCAGGCGTTGACTACATGGTCATTGGGCGTCCGGTGACGCAGTCTGCAAACCCGGCTGAGACGCTTAAGGCTATTAACGCATCGCTGAAGAAGGGGGCGTAATGACCGATTCCAACAGCCGCCTGGTCTATTCAACCGATAGCGGGCGTATTGACGAACCGAAAGCGAAAGTGGAACGTCCAAAGGGGGACGGCATCGTTCGGATCCAGCGCCAGACCAGTGGACGAAAAGGAAAAGGGGTTTGTCTAATCTCCGGCATTGACCTTGATGATGCTGAACTGACAGCGCTGGCCGCCGAACTTAAAAAGAAATGTGGCTGCGGCGGTGCCGTGAAAGACGGCATTATTGAAATACAGGGTGATAAACGTGATTTAATTAAAACTCTGCTGGAAGCCAAAGGTATGAAAGTCAAACTGGCAGGCGGCTAAAATAAATGAGCCACGGCAAATGCCGTGGCTCGTGTTATATACGTGCGTATGTCAGACCTGAAATGCGTTTAAATATCGCATTACCGGGGAAGGCTTGGATAGTTATTATTTGCCAACCTGGTGACCGATAATACCACCGACGGCAGCGCCACCTAATGTACCCAGCGTACTACCATCCGTTAATACTGCACCACCGAGAGCACCGGCACCGGCACCAATAGCGGTGTTACGGTCGCGTTTAGACCAGTTAGAGCACGCGCTCAGGGACATTGCTACAGTGATTGCCAGAACAGCGGCGGCTAATTTTTTGCTGGTTAAGGTCATAATACTTTCTCCTGAATTATCGATTCACGGAAAGATGTGCGCATTAAGTATAGACGAATCGAATACTTAATTCTTTTTCCCGTGAAAGCTGGTCGCGCAGGCGTTACTTCATCACGCAGGTGATAGTCACTTCCTGTTATATCGCTAACAGTAATTTTACGACTTTAATGCAGGTTAAACAGGTAAAAACTCTTAAAGTAGGGTTAAGAATCATCTCAGAGAAAGAAGGGCGTATGCGCCCGAAGTTCGGGCGCGGAGGGGAGTCAGGCGCTGGTTTTAATAATATTGACGATCAGACCACTGTCTTCCAGTTTAATACGGTGCGCGTCGCTCAACCGCTCGTCGGTAATCACGCGGCTAAAGCGTGAAACGGGGCCCATCGTGTAAGGGTGAACGGCGCCAAATTTAGAGCTGTCAGTGAGCACAATGGCTTCACACTCTTTTTCCAGCACCGCATTCACCACGTCAGAGCGCATCATATCCCGACCGGTAAAACCTGTCTCTGGTTGCCAGCCGTCAATCCCGATAAATGCCTTGCTGAAATGAACCTGCTGGACATACTGACGGGTCAGCGGGCCTACCATGCTTTCGCTTTTTTTCTGGTAAATTCCGCCGAGCAGTATCACCTCGCAGCGCGTCTCTTTGAGCAAATGCGCGATATAGCTGCTGACGGTGATAATGGTCACGTCTTTTTGATCGGCAAGCGTGCGCGCCAGAAGGGCATTACTGCTGCCGTTTTCAATAAAGACGGTCTCGCCGTTGTTCACCAGGGACGCGGCAAATTCCGCCAGTTCACGTTTGAGCGCGTAGTTGTTCATCATGCGCGTCTCAACGTCATCACTGTCCAGCGGGACAGCATATCCGTGCGCACGACGCAGATAGCTCTGTTTTTCCAGCAGATTAAGATCCTGACGGATGGTGACTTCAGAAACGCCAGTGGTTTTAGCGAGATCGACTACGCTTACGCGTCCCTGATCGATGACCATCTGCAAAATGAGTTGTTGTCGGGAATTCATAGCATCCATTTAATAAAGCGAAACGAGGTCGGAGACAGTGGGGTTAAACTTCCCACGGCGCTTTTGGCTGTCCGTTTTCAGGCGTATTGTCAGCGCCATTCTGAGCGAGAAGTTCAGACTTCAGGATCTCGAGATTACGGATAGCAGAGTGATAATCGCCTGCCACCAGGATATCCAGCACGGTATCAATTCGTTGTGCTACAGCTTGTGCGTCAATAGTCGACATAATCTCACTCCAGGCGCGAAAAGTTAATATTTTCAATGATGCAGAAATTAGGGTCAAAAGAGAAGGGAAAAAATGCAATAACTAAATTACATAAACGTAAGTGATAAATTTATTCCCCCTCATGCAGCAGGCTTAATGAGTGGATTAGTCTAAAACTGCGCGCAAGGCGCTTTTTTATAAGAGGAATTAGACTATGACAGTTATCAATCAGCCTACCTGTACACTGTTTACCGATACTGAACGGTTCACTCAGCTGTCGGGTTATTACGAGGCGGAGCGTCACACCGTCTGGATGATGCTGCGGGCTCAGCCGCGACCTTGCTTTAACCATGCGTTAATTGAGGAGATCATGAACTTTTCATGGCTGGTTCGCCAGTCTGGTTTTGCGGTTGATTTTTGGGTAACCGGATCGCTGGTTCCGGAGATGTACAATGTGGGCGGTGACTTACAGTTCTTCGTCGAGTGCATTCAGAACGGACGTCGGGAAGCGTTGCGGGCGTACGCGCGCGCCTGCGTTGATTGCGTCCATGCGGCCTCACGGGGGTTTGATACGGGAGCCATCACTCTGGCAATGGTCGAAGGCAGTGCTCTAGGAGGCGGTTTTGAGGCCGCTCTGGCGCACCATTTCGCCCTGGCTCAGCGCGATGCCCGTTTAGGTTTCCCAGAGATTGCCTTCAATCTGTTTCCGGGCATGGGGGGATATTCCCTGGTCGCACGCCGTTCGGGCATGAAGCTGGCGGAAGAACTCATATACAAAGGGGAATCCCATACGGCTGAATGGTACGAACAGCATGGGCTGGTGGATGTTCTGTTTGAACCCGGACAAAGCTATGTCTCCACCCGAACTTTCATCGATACGCTGCGGCCAAAACTGAACGGCGTAAGGGCGATGCTGCGCGCCCGTACCCGCGTTCTACAATTGCCTCGCAGTGAACTGATGGACATAACCGAAGACTGGGTGGATGCTGCTTTCTGCCTGGAGCCGAAAGATATCGCCTACATGGAGCGTCTGGTCACGCTGCAAAACCGCCATCATGCGGCGGGTCTGCGTAAAGCCAGTTAACGTTGATTTCGCGCTTGATATCGTTTTAGCCATCGCTCGAATGCGGCAGCGGGCATAGGCTTAGCAAACAGAAAACCCTGCCGTTCGTTGACGCCGTTCTTGGTCAGAAAGGCGTCTTCTTTTGCATTTTCCACACCTTCGGCAATCACCTGAAGATTTAACGCCTGCGCCACCGCGACGATAGCGCGCACCAGTGACTGTGAAATGGACTGCTTATGAATGTCCCTGACAAAGGATTGATCGAGTTTAATGGCGTCGATAGGGAAGCGGGCGAGCTGCGAAAGAGAAGAGTAGCCGGTGCCAAAATCATCCAGATGAATTTGCGCCCCGAGTCTGCTGAACTGCTGGATCACGGACAGCGCCAGCTCTTCGTTCTCGATAAGACAGCTTTCGGTCAACTCAACGTCGACAGGGCAGTATTCAAAATTCAGATCCTTCAGCGCCTGCTTTAAGTCGCTGAAGATAGTCTGGTCGGCCAGCTGTCGTGCAGAGACGTTCACCGCCACGCGCAGGTTAATTCCCTTATCGCGCCATTTCGCCACCTGGCGAACCACATCAAGCATCACCCAGCGGCCCAGCGGCACAATCAGCCCCGACTCCTCGGCATAAGAGATAAACTCCAGCGGCGGGATCAGGCCGCGTTCTGGTGATTGCCAGCGGACCAGTGCTTCAAGGCTTCTGACTTCCCCACGCCAGGTTATTTTGGGCTGATAGTGAATTAGAAGCTGATCGTTATCCAGAGCTTTACGCAGGTTGGTATCGAGCCAGAGATACTCAAATACGCGCTGGTTCATCTCGGATGAGAAGACGCAGAACTTGCCCCGGCCGTTCTCTTTGGCGGTGTACATGGCGGTATCGGCGTTACGAATGACGCTTTCCCGGTCGCTACCATGCTGCGGGGCGAGGCGATACCCAGAGAGCAGCCGGTATAAATCTCAATCAGACCGATTCGGAACGGCTGGCGCAGACGGGTTAAAATGCGCGACGCCATCGCCTCCAGAGAGCCCTGTGAGGTATTGGTGGCCATGACGATAAACTCATCACCGCCCAGTCGCGCCAGCACCTGTTCCTCATCCAGACAGCTCAAAATGGCGAGGGCGACAGCCTGTAACAGCTGATCGCCAAACATATGCCCGTAAGCGTCGTTGACCTTTTTAAAGTTATCCAGATCGAGATACACCACGCCTACCTGCGTGTCGCCGCGGTTGACGATGGCGTCAGAAATCAGATCGTGGATCGCATTGCGGTTTGGCAAGCCGGTGATGGTATCGGTATTGGCCAGCACGCGCAGCCGCTCCTGAGCGCGGCGTTCCTCGGTAATATCTGTCCCGGAACAGATAAGGAAAATTTCATTTTTACCGCTGCCGCTGTGAACGAATTTGTTTCTGAACAGAAACAGCCGCTGCCCTTTACGCGTTTTGATCCAGCGTTCGACTTCGTAGGAGCTGCCGTTGCGAAAAAAACCGGTAATATTGCGCTTTGAAGCGGCCGCTTCGCTGCGGCTCATAAACAGCTTAAACACGTTCTGGCCAATCACCTCTTGCTCTTTCAGGCCGGTATACTCTTCGCTAAGCCGGTTAAAACGCTGGATATTGCCGTGCCGATCGAGAATAACAATGACGGAGTTGGCCTCAGAGACAACCTGTTCCGCAAAAGAGAGCCCTTGAGCCAGATCGCGTGCCACGGAGGGCGTATCGTTCCAGGCGGAAGCGGTTCCGGCCCACTCGTTACGGGTAATTTTACGACCCACAAGATGAACCGGGACATCTTCTCCGTACAGGGAGAGCGACATGGAAATGCTGGAGGTAATAACGGTTAAATGACGGATGAGATCGGCCTGTTCATCGTCCAGCGCCACGACCTGAGTGACATCGGCATTTTCGCTGGTGGAAAGGTGCAGAGCGTTGCTGTCAGCTGATAAGCGCCACCACGGGCTGTGAGTCCCCATGTAGCGAAACAGCAAATTCTGCTCCAGATCGTCCATCATGTTTTCTCCCGCAGCTGTTCATTAGCGCACAAATTATTCATTTGTTGTCGACTTTTCCGTTGAGAAACAGCGGCAAAACCGAAGTGAACCTGTTGTTTTTCCCTGCTTTCTTATAATAAAACGAGTCAGGTTAAAAAGGATACTGAGCGTATAAAAATTCATGCAACCGAATATAACAACACTCTTTTACTGTAGATAATTATGGCGGTTTTAGGCGAAGGGATACTGAAAATAGTAAGGAAAAATAATGATTTTGTGGCGAGGATTAAAATAAAAATTGTCGGCCCTTCCGAAACGAAAAGACCGACAATGTAAGCGGTTATCAGGCGACAGGACGCGCGATAATACTGCGGGTTTCCATGCGAACTTCGGCGATATTAACGTCAATCACGTCGGTGACTTTGTAAACTGTTTCACCTTTAATTTGCACGGTACCGTTTTCCTGACTACAGACCATTTCGTCGCGAACCGCATGCAGGAATGGCGCAGGAATAAACGCGACAGCGCCGTTATCGACCAGACGGACGCGCATCCCCCCACGGCTGATATCGATGATCTCTGCGGCAAAACGGGTATCCGTACCTGCTTTATCCTGCAGGAAGCGTGCGTACAGCCAGTCCCCGACGTCACGTTCCGCCATGCGGTTCAGACGGCGACGATCGGCCATCTGCTGCGTGGTGTCCTCCTCAGGACGGGCAATGGTTTCACCTTTGATAATCGCTTTCAGCAGACGGTGGTTAACCATATCGCCATACTTACGGATCGGCGATGTCCAGGTGGCGTAAGCTTCAAGGCCAAGACCAAAGTGCGGCCCAGGCTCGGTGCTGATTTCAGCGAAGGACTGGAAGCGACGAATGCGGCTGTCCAGGAAACCTGACGGCTGCGCGTCCAGTTCGCGGCGAAGCTTGCAGAAGCCCGGCAACGTGAGCACTTCTTCCGGATCAACGTGCACATCGTGATTCTTCAGCAGTGCCGCCAGCGCTTCGGTATTCGCCGGGTCAAACCCGGTGTGAACGTTGTAAATGCCAAAGCCCAGTTTGTCGCGCAGCACGCGTGCGGCACAGATGTTGGCGGAAATCATCGCCTCTTCAACGATGCGGTTTGCAATGCGTCGCGGTTCGGCCACGATGTCCAGCACTTCGCCTTTCTCGCCCAGAACAAAGCGATAATCCGGGCGGTCTTTGAACACCAGCGCGTGAGTTTTACGCCACTCGCCGCGGTTGAGACAGATGCGATGCAGCAGACGGATCTGCGCGGCAATGGCGTCTGATTCAGGTTTCCAGCTACCGGTATTTTCCAGCCAGTCTGAGACGTTATCGTAGGCAAGCTTGGCTTTCGATTCGATAGTGGCGGCGAAGAACTCGATATCGTCTTCAATCGCGCCATCTGCGGCGATAGTCATGCGGCAGGCAAGGACCGGGCGCACTTCATTTGGACGCAGCGAGCAGAGATCGTCTGACAATTCGCGCGGCAGCATCGGAATATTGAAGCCCGGCAGGTAGTTGGTGAACGCACGGATTTTCGCCGCGTCATCCAGCTTGCTGCCTTCGGCAATCCAGGCGGTGGGATCGGCAATGGCAACGGTCAGGTGCAGTTTGCCATCGGCGCTCTCTTCAGCGTACAGCGCGTCATCCATATCTTCTGTGCTGGCGCTGTCGATGGTGACAAACTCCAGAGCGGTGAGATCTCGACGGGTCAGACCCTCATCCTGCATCTCGGTTGCCACGCCGTTCGGCGCTTCTTTTTCAAGATTGTGGCGTGCCAGCGTGACCCACCATGGTACGAAATGGTCGGCGCCAAAGGTGATGAACTGGGTCAGTTCAGCATAAAAACCACGATCGCCTTTCAGAGGATGACGGCGCATTTCTGCTACGGCCCAGTCACCTTCTTTAAAATCGTGCTCAACGCCACGGGCGGCGCGGCAGGGAATAGCATCTTTCAGCAGGGGATGATCCGGCAAGATAGAAATACGATCGTCTTTTCTCTGTACCTTACCCACAAAACGGGTCAGGAACGGTTCGATCAGTTCTTCCGGCTCGGCAGACTCGCGGTCCTTCTCGGTATGAATGACGGCCATGACGCGATCGCCATGCATCACTTTCTTCATCTGCGGAGGCGGAATGAAGTAGCTTTTCTGCGCGTCAACCTCAAGGAAGCCAAAGCCCTTTTCCGTGGCTTTTACGACCCCTTCTGCACGCGGCGTCTGGGAATGCAGTTGCTGTTTAAGCTGCGCTAGCAGCGGGTTGTCCTGAAACATAATGTTCTATTTTCGTAGCCATTGAGCGGCTGACAGTTTTACGCGATTCTCACTGTCTCAGCAAGCGGTCTTTGGGTAATGAGTGTGGTTATTCCTCTTTACCAAACGCGACTTTCAGACGATTAAGCCAGCCATCAAACGCACTCCGGGTAAGCAGCTTGATGGCTTGTTCGCCCGTGAGCCCTTGATCCGTGATCGGGGTAAACTGCGCGGCGCTGAAGCGGTCCGGAGAGCGTGTCAGCAGTTCGAGCGCCGCTGAAAGTGAGGTGGACGTCAGCAGGATCTCTTCGCGAGTGTTTAACAGGATTTCGCCGGTCAGATCGAGCAGCGTCGGCTCATGACAAAGAACCGGCGTCAACGCCTCAAGCGCGGGTTCAGCCTGCCAGCGGGACAAGGACTCAAGCTGATGCGCATTCGCATAGCGCAGCTCAACGACAGGTAAAAGCGGCGTCCACGCATCGTGGCTCGCGGGGAGCGTGTGCGGCTGAATATGATGTCCCGGCAACCAGCGAACAGGATGTCCCAGCAGGGCCTGAAAAATTGCGACCACGCGCGCCTGAAAACCGATAAAGCCGATAATCTGGTTAATTACCACGATGTCGTACGTGGACAGGCCCACCTCGTCAAGCTGGTTGCGGGCTTTATCATCGATCACATCAGGAGAGCTGGAAAGCTGGCGGGCATACTGCGTAATTTGCGCCAGACGTCGGTTGCTTTCGCGCGAGGAGTCCGGGCCGGGAAGCGGAGCGAGGAGGGCGGCATAGTGGTTACAGAGCCGCTGAACGCCGCAGGCCTGTGCGACGGTTAGCGCGGTACTGAGCCGATCGTAGGCGCTGAGCGTATGCAGGCGGTTCACGGGAATCGAGAGCGGAAACAGCTGGTGGCATAAGGCTCTGGCAGGAGCAAGCCAGCCAGAACAGGCGGCGACAATCTCATCAGGCAAGGCTAAATCGAGCAAAAAACGATCGTCGACGTTAGCGGCTTCGGGCACCAGGGGCAGAACATCCGTCTGCGCGTGGTTTGACTGGGTCTCGTGATACCAGTGGCCTTTGCCGGAAAAACGGCGTTGTTCCATGTGCGTTCCTTGATCTCAAAATGGCGATCAATATCCTGGCGTAAGGCAGATAAAGGGAAAAATATTGTTAGGTGATAACAAATAGCAGAACGGAATAACGAAGGGGTGACGCGGGGGGAAATACTCTCTTCCCGTGCGGGAAGAGAGTCACAGCTTATTTAATTTCCAGCTCGTTCATTGCAGCGATGTTGAAGCCGCCGTCAACGTGAACCACTTCGCCGGAAATACCCGCGGAAAGATCAGAGCACAGGAATGCTGCAGAGTTACCCACATCTTCAATGGTAACAGTACGACGAATCGGGGTAACCGCTTCGCAGTGAGCCAGCATTTTACGGAAATCTTTAATACCGGAAGCTGCCAGGGTGCGGATAGGACCTGCAGAGATGGCGTTAACGCGAACACCTTCAGGACCCATTGCGTTCGCCATGTAGCGTACGTTCGCTTCCAGAGATGCTTTCGCCAGACCCATAACGTTGTAGTTAGGGATAGCACGTTCAGCGCCAAGGTAGGACAGAGTCAGAAGAGCTGCGCCCGGGTTCAGCATCGCACGGCAGGATTTTGCCATCGCAACGAAGCTGTAGGAGCTGATGTCGTGAGCGATTTTGAAGCCATCACGGGTAACCGCGTTCACGTAGTCGCCGTCCAGCTGGTCGCCAGGAGCGAAGCCGATGGAGTGAACAAAACCGTCGAATTTCGGCCATGCTTTTGCCAGTTCAGCAAACATCCCGTCGATGCTTTCGTCTTGTGCAACGTCACATTCCAGAACAATGCTGGAACCCAGCTGCGCGGCAAACTCTTCAACACGGCCTTTCAGCTTGTCGTTCTGGTAGGTGAACGCCAGCTCGGCGCCTTCGCGATGCATTGCCTGAGCGATGCCGTATGCGATGGACAGTTTGCTGGCAACGCCAGTCACCAGAATGCGCTTACCGGAAAGAAAACCCATAGCTTTAATCCTTATATTCATTGCTTATTTTGCCATGTAATTCATAGCGTTACAGGCGGTATTTCAAAATCATTCGAAATTAGCTCGAAATTATAGCCCACTCACAGCCCCTTGTGTCACGATATTTCTCGCACTTCTCGCGAGTCGTATGCCCGGGCGAACTCATCATCACGTTGTGTCGCATCTAGCCGGACAGACAAACGCGAAGCTCATGGAGGGCGGTGGGGCATTTCCCTGAGTAGCCCCGTAGCTTTGCGTGCCGTGGCAAAGTGAGTAGTAATATTGGCTGCTGGAATTCTAGCCTGTATGTTGTAGTAAAAAAGGCTGTAAGCACCAGCATCCGTCCAGTATATCATTGGGCTTTAGATTCGCCTCATCCAACCAGAGGGAAAGCGTGGCCAATTCTGATGTGTTTCACGAACAGCAGACCATCACCTCCTCATTAGGGACTCTACGTAATAGTCATCTCTGGTGTATTGATTGGGGGTAACGGCGCGCTACATTTGTTAAGTATTTGTTTTGCTCCTGAATCAGCGAATAACATAATGTCTATTTATAAACAAATTTCGCCCTGTCATTAACGTACATGAACGTATATTCTCGGCGGGTCTATGGGCCATTATATTTTAGTCCCTTCAGGTATAAATTTTGTTTGCAGGTGACGGGTGAACTCCTTTCAGCATCAATAAGATGCAGGGAAACATTTTATCTTAATATTGTGTTGCTCACGAAGTGATTTTAGCAGAAATACAGTGTTCATTTTAAGGCCGGGTAAGATCAATATTTGATACATAGCAGCAATATAACGGGTATCTCCTTATTTCCGGCGCTAAAAACAGTATGACGAATAAATGATGTGGCCTAGTATATTTGTATCGCAATGATTTTTAAAGTGTATAAGGGGCTTTGTTGAATAAATCAGATTTCGGGTAAGTCTCCCCCGTAGCGGGTTGTGTTTTCAGGCAATACGCACGCTTTCAGGCATACCTGCTTTCGTCATTTTGTTCAGCGCTCGTACCAGGGCCAT
>NZ_CDRQYH010000091.1:0-13227 GCF_977039595.1 Enterobacter sp. | reverse complement strand
CGTAAGCGCCCGGGTATGTATATCGGCGACACGGATGACGGCACCGGTCTGCACCACATGGTATTCGAGGTGGTAGATAACGCTATCGACGAAGCGCTCGCGGGTCACTGTAAAGACATCGTGGTCACCATCCATGCGGACAACTCCGTCTCCGTCACCGATGACGGTCGTGGCATCCCAACCGGTATTCACCCGGAAGAGGGCGTCTCTGCAGCGGAAGTGATCATGACCGTCCTGCACGCAGGCGGTAAGTTCGACGATAACTCCTATAAAGTTTCCGGCGGCCTGCACGGTGTAGGTGTTTCGGTAGTAAACGCCCTGTCGCAGAAGCTGGAGCTGGTTATCCAGCGCGAAGGCAAAATCCACCGTCAGCTTTATACGCACGGCGTGCCGCAGGCACCGCTGACCGTTACGGGCGACACCGACAAAACCGGTACCATGGTGCGTTTCTGGCCGAGCCTCGAAACCTTCACCAACGTCACCGAGTTCGAGTACGACATCCTGGCGAAACGCCTGCGTGAGCTGTCGTTCCTGAACTCCGGCGTCTCGATTCGCCTGCGCGACAAGCGTGATAACAAAGAAGACCACTTCCACTACGAAGGCGGTATCAAGGCGTTCGTTGAGTATCTGAACAAGAACAAAACGCCTATTCACCCGAATATCTTCTACTTCTCCACCGAAAAAGACGGTATCGGCGTGGAAGTGGCGCTGCAGTGGAACGATGGTTTCCAGGAAAACATCTACTGCTTTACCAACAACATTCCACAGCGTGACGGTGGTACTCACCTTGCCGGCTTCCGTGCGGCGATGACCCGTACCCTGAACGCCTACATGGACAAAGAAGGCTACAGCAAGAAAGCGAAAGTCAGCGCCACCGGTGACGATGCCCGTGAAGGCCTGATTGCCGTGGTTTCCGTGAAGGTGCCGGATCCGAAGTTCTCCTCACAGACCAAAGATAAGCTGGTCTCTTCTGAGGTGAAATCGGCGGTTGAGCAGCAGATGAACGAACTGCTGAGCGAATACCTGCTGGAAAACCCGTCCGACGCGAAAATCGTGGTGGGCAAAATTATCGATGCGGCGCGTGCCCGTGAAGCGGCGCGTAAAGCGCGTGAAATGACCCGTCGTAAAGGCGCGCTGGACCTGGCAGGCCTGCCGGGCAAACTTGCTGACTGTCAGGAACGCGACCCGGCATTGTCCGAACTGTACCTCGTGGAAGGGGACTCTGCGGGCGGTTCTGCGAAGCAGGGCCGTAACCGTAAGAACCAGGCTATCCTGCCGCTGAAGGGTAAAATCCTCAACGTTGAGAAGGCGCGCTTCGACAAGATGCTCTCTTCACAGGAAGTGGCGACCCTCATCACCGCGCTGGGCTGCGGCATTGGCCGTGATGAGTACAACCCGGACAAACTGCGCTACCACAGCATCATCATCATGACCGATGCGGATGTCGACGGCTCGCACATTCGTACGCTGCTGTTGACCTTCTTCTATCGTCAGATGCCTGAAATCGTTGAGCGTGGCCACGTCTACATTGCACAGCCGCCGCTGTACAAGGTGAAAAAAGGCAAGCAGGAACAGTACATTAAAGACGACGAAGCGATGGATCAGTACCAAATCGCGATCGCCCTTGATGGCGCGACCCTGCATGCGAACTCCCACGCCCCTGCGCTGGCCGGTGAGCCGCTGGAGCGTCTGGTGTCCGAGTTCAACGCCACGCAGAAAATGATCACGCGTATGGAACGTCGTTATCCGAAAACGCTGCTGAAGGAACTGGTTTATCAGCCAACCCTGACCGAAGCAGAACTGAGCAACGAGCAGACCGTCACCCGCTGGGTGAACGCCCTGGTGACCGATCTGAACGAAAAAGAGCAGCACGGCAGCCAGTGGAAATGCGATGTTCAGCAGAATGCCGATCAGCAGTTCGAGCCGATCGTTCGCGTGCGTACCCACGGCGTCGACACCGACTACCCGCTGGAGCACGAATTTGTGACCGGTCCGGAATACCGTCGTATCTGCACGCTCGGCGAGAAGCTGCGCGGCCTGATCGAAGACGATGCGTTCATCGAACGTGGCGAACGTCGTCAGCCGGTAGCCAGCTTCGAGCAGGCGCTGGACTGGCTGGTGAAAGAGTCCCGTCGCGGCCTCGCGATCCAGCGCTATAAAGGTCTGGGCGAAATGAACCCGGAGCAGCTGTGGGAAACCACCATGGATCCGGAAAGCCGCCGCATGCTGCGCGTTACCGTTAAGGACGCGATTGCTGCAGACCAGCTGTTCACCACCCTGATGGGCGATGCGGTTGAACCACGTCGTGCCTTCATCGAAGAGAACGCCCTGAAAGCGGCAAATATCGATATTTAATCGACGTTATACCGCACGATAACTGGCCGCGCGTTTAGCGCGGCTTTTTTATGGGCGCAGGCATATCCAGCGACATCACGGATGGTAAACGGCTCGCCAGCGTATCTATCGCTATTCTTACCCTCAGCGGCAGATGCGGCGTCTGCTGCCACACGGCATGAACGTTGAAATGCACATCCGGTGCCTGCTTCAGGAGCGGGACGAGTTTACCCTGATGGATTTCTTTAACGACCATCCAGCAGGGCAGCCATGCAATGCCGTGTCCGGCCAGCGCAGCGTCGCAGATCGCCTGCAAATCATCCATATTGAGTGATGACCGGGGTGTAAAGGTGTGCGACGTTCCTTCGTTATCCATCAGCTGCCAGGACAACACTCTGCCTGCGCTCAAATAGTTGATGGCCGTATGCTGGGATAAATCATTAACGCTTTGTGGCTGGCCTTTCTTCAGCAGATACTCCGGCGTGGCGCACAGCACCATGCGGTGTTCTCCCAGCTTTCTGGCGACCAGCACGCTGCTGTCCTGAAGCGTGCCGTTACGCACCGCCATATCAAACCCTTCCTCCACCAGATCCACCACGCGGTCGCTGAACGACATTTCAAGCTCAAGCCCGGGGTGTTCCTGCGCCAGTTCAATCAACAGCGGCGCGACGCACTGGCGGCCAAACAGTACCGGCATGGCAACGCGCAGGCGGCCGCTGACCTGCTGTTTCCCCGTTTCAAGCAGCGACTCTGCGCCCCGAATTTCCTCCAGCGCACGCAGGCACCGTTCATAAAAAAGGGCGCCGTTATCGGTCAGGCTCTGGCTGCGGGTGGTGCGCTGAAACAGCCGTACCCCCAGTCGCTCCTCGAGACGAGCGATGCTTTTTCCTACCGCCGAGCGTGACAAATGCAGACGAATGGCGGCCTGAGCGAAACTTCCCGCCTCTACGGCAGCGACAAAAACAGGGATATCCTTCAGCGTGTCGGTCATGAATTGTATCTTTTTTGGCGTCAATATAGAGAAAACTTATCGCCACTGGCGACCATGCGTCAACGGTAGACTGTCGGTACTAAAGCTTACTTGATGGCCGGAGAAAAAAATGACCGAGACAATGCAACGCTGGACGATGAGCGCCCTTGGGCGCGAGAGCCTTACGCTTATTCAGGAGCCCATTCCCCAGCCAGGTCCGGGTGAAGTGCGCGTAAGGGTGAATGCCGTCGCGCTCAACTATCGCGATAAAATGGTGATTGAAGGCACGATGCCGATTCCGCTTTCCTTCCCGTTTACCCCGGCGTCTGACATGGCGGGCGTCGTCGACAGCGTTGGTGAAGGCGTCACGCGTTTCCAGCCCGGTGCCCGCGTTATCTCAACCTTCTTTCCGGAGTGGATCGACGGTAAGCCGCAGGCGGACGCGCGCAATTTGCCCTATAAAACGTCCGGCGGCTATTTCCAGGGAATGCTGGCCGAGTACGTGATTGTGAAGGAAGACGCGCTGGCGGCATCGCCGGAAACCCTGGATGACGCAGAGGCCAGCACCTTACCCTGCGCGGGGCTTACCGCCTGGTTCGCACTGGTGGAACGCGGTCAGCTGCGCGCCGGGCAATCGGTGCTGGTACAGGGAACGGGCGGCGTGGCGATTTTCGCCCTGCAAATCGCAAAAGCGCACGGCGCAGAGGTCATTGTTACGTCCGGGAGCGATGAAAAGCTGGCGCTGGCCAAAAAGCTGGGGGCCAGCCAGGGCATCAACCGCCTGAAAGGCGACTGGGCTGAAGAGGCGCTGGCGCTGACTCAGGATCGCGGCATCGACCATATTATTGAAACCGTGGGGGGCGAGAATCTGAAGCACTCCCTGCGCGCCGTTGCCGTTCATGGACGTATCTCGGTCATTGGCGTGCTGGCCGGGTCTGACATTTCGCTCTCGGCTGGCGAACTGTTGCTGAAATCTCCCGTCATTCAGGGGATCGGCGTGGGGCACCGCCGGGCGCTGGAGGATTTCGTCCGCGCCGTGGATGTCACCGGCCTGAAGCCCGTGATTGAGCATCGCTACCGTTTTAACGAGCTTAAACAGGCTCTTGAGCATCTGGATCGCGGTGCGTTTGGTAAAATCGTTCTCACCCGCGAGTAAGTCTTTGTTCCCCGGGATAGGCGTAAAAGGGGGCTTTTGTTGCGCAAGGTAGCTCTATTTTTGTGTGCTTAATCGCGTTAGCATGAGGCAGCACTCATTTATCCCGGGGAACTCATGGCTATCAAACTTATTGCAATCGATATGGACGGCACGCTGTTGCTGCCAGACCACACTATCTCTCCAGCCGTTAAGAACGCGATCGCCGCGGCACGCGCAAAGGGCGTGAATGTGGTCCTCACCACGGGGCGTCCGTATGCGGGCGTGCACAGCTACCTGAAAGAGCTGCACATGAATCAGCCCGGCGACTACTGCATCACCTATAACGGCGCGCTGGTGCAGAAAGCCGCAGATGGCAGTACGGTTGCGCAAACCGCGCTAAGCTACGATGACTACCGGTTCCTGGAAAAACTGTCCCGTGAGGTGGGTTCCCACTTCCACGCTCTCGATCGCAATACGCTTTACACCGCCAACCGTGATATCAGCTACTACACGGTACATGAATCCTACGTGGCGACCATTCCGCTGGTGTTCTGTGAAGCCGAGAAGATGGATCCGGCCACCCAGTTCCTGAAAGTGATGATGATCGACGAGCCGGAGATCCTGGATAAAGCGATTGCGCGCATTCCGGCCGAGGTGAAAGAGAAATACACCGTGCTGAAAAGTGCGCCGTACTTCCTTGAAATCCTCGATAAACGCGTCAATAAAGGCACCGGCGTGAAATCGCTGGCCGACGCGCTGGGCATCAAACCGGACGAAATCATGGCGCTGGGCGATCAGGAAAACGACATCGCGATGATTGAATTCGCGGGCATGGGCGTAGCGATGGATAACGCTATTCCGTCAGTGAAAGAAGTGGCTAATTTTGTCACCAAATCCAACCTCGAAGACGGCGTGGCTTACGCCATTGAGAAGTTTGTGCTGAACTAAACACCCGCTTGCGATACCCTGATGCGAAAACCGCGCATCAGGGTATCCTCATGAAACAAATCACCTTCGCTTCCCGCAACCACCAGCTTACTAACATCAATACCTGGACGCCGGACAGCCAGTGGCTGGTCTATGACGTGCGCCCGTCAGGTGCATCGTTCACCGGTGAAACCATCGAGCGGGTTAATGTTGTTACGGGCGAGGTCGAGGTGATTTATCGCGCCACTGACGGCGCGCACGTTGGCGTGGTGACCGTTCATCCCGCGCAGGAGAAATACGTCTTTATCCACGGCCCGAAAAACCCGGATGCGGACTGGCACTACGATTTTCATCATCGTCAGGGGGTAATTGCGCATCACGGTCAGGCGAGCAACCTGGACGCAATGGATATCACTTCGCCGTACACTCCTGGCGCGCTGCGCGGCGGCAGCCACGTCCATGTCTTCAGCCCGAACGGCCAGCTTGTCAGCTTTACCTATAACGACCACGTGCTGCACGTGCGCGATGCGAAGCTTGATTTACGCAACGTCGGCGTTGCGGCACCTTATGGCCCGGTGAATCCGCCGGGAAACCATCCTCGTGAATACCCGGGGACTTACTGGAGCGTGCTGGTCAGCCGCACGACGCCCAACCCGCAGCCGGGCAGCGACGAAATTAACCGCGCCTACGAAGAGGGCTGGGTGGGCAACGACAGACTGGCGTTTATCGGCGATACCCTGTCTGCAACGGGCGAGAAAGTGCCTGAACTGTTTATTGTTAACCTGCCAGAAGATGAACAGAGCTGGAAAAGGGCGGGCGATGCGCCGCTTCAGGGCACCGCAGAGACCCTGCCGGCCCCGCCTGCTGGGGTGAAGCAGCGTCGTTTGACCTTTACGCATCAAAGGGCCTATCCGGGCCTGGTGAACGTGCCGCGTCACTGGGTTCGCAGCAACCCGGAGGGGACACAGATCGCGTTTCTGATGCGCGACGATAACGGCATTGTGCAGCTGTGGCTGATCTCGCCGGAGGGCGGCGAGCCGCGCCAGTTGACGCGAAACGGAAGCGATATCCAGTCTGCATTTAACTGGCATCCTTCCGGCGATCGTTTGGGGTTTGTGCTCGAAAATAGGATCGCGTGCTGCGACGCACAGACCGGAGAGGTGACGTTTTTGACGTCCGATCACGGCAATCCGCCATCTGCTGATGCGGTCGTGTTTTCTCCGGACGGGCGCGTTATTGCATGGATGGAAGAGACAGCCGGTTTCCGTCAGCTTTGGGTAACGGAAACCGCGCAGCGCTAGCGTGGAGGCATGTCAGCGGGCGGGATGACGGCGTTTGTCGCCAGATTCTCCTGCTCGCTTTTTTCTACCCGTGAGCGTACGGAGTTGTCCTTACGAAACATATCCCACGGCAGCAGAAGCGTATCCGCCACGGCCGTAAACGGCATATCGAGGATTACCAGGGATTTTGTGCCCCAGTTTGTATCGTCATCGGAGAGCATCGTCGCGCTGGCTCGCGTCCCCGGATATGTTCCTTCTTTACCGCCGGTGTGAGACATCACGCTCGAACACCCGCAAAGTAAAACAACCCCGCTGAACGTCGTCAGCTTTATCAGAACATTTTTCATCATCACTCAGTCATCGTTAATGGCACTGCATAGACCTTCAACTCAGGGTTATAGCGAGCCTTATCCAAAATGGATAGCCCGATAACCCCGCACTGTGGCAGCCATCGCAATTTAACCCTTTGTGCTGTTGTCCCAGTCTAAGCGAGATGCAGGAAAGTGCAAAAAAAAGTGCAGGTGTCGTTCTTGAAAAGGCCGATTGCAGACCCATTTTAATGATGTGGCCCGATAACGAACTCGCCTGATGGGTGTTCGGGGGGCGCAAAGGCCTGTCCATGGTGGAAGGCTTCAACTTCTCGCTGATTTCAGGAGTTTTATTTATGCGTAACTTCGATCTTTCTCCGCTATACCGTTCTGCAATTGGTTTTGACCGCCTGTTTAATCATTTAGAAAATAACCAAAGCCAGAGCAACGGCTACCCTCCATACAATGTTGAGCTGGTTGACGAAAACCACTACCGCATCGCCATTGCCGTCGCCGGTTTTGCAGAAAACGAACTGGAGATCACCGCGCAGGACAACCTGCTGGTGGTGAAAGGTTCCCATACGGCCGAGCAGAAAGAACGTACCTACCTTTATCAGGGCATCGCCGAGCGCAACTTTGAACGCAAGTTCCAGTTAGCCGAGAACATTCACGTGAAAGGCGCGAACCTGGTCAACGGCCTGCTGTTTATCGAACTGGAACGTGTGATTCCGGAAGAGAAAAAACCGCGTCGTATCGAAATTAACTAATTATGCGGGTCGCGCGAGCGGCCCACCCGGACTTGCTTGCCGTAACGGGAGCATATGCGAATCCACCTGGATTTGCAGGAACAACTGCGCACAAAAAATTGTGCCGAACTCGCTTCTCAGAAGGAGATTTAGTATGCGTAACTACGATTTATCCCCCTTGCTTCGTCAGTGGATTGGTTTTGACAAACTGGCTAACGCCCTGCAAAACACCGCTGAGCAACAGACTTTTCCGCCTTACAACATCGAAAAAAGCGACGATAACCACTATCGCATCACCCTGGCGCTGGCCGGCTTCCGCCAGGAGGATCTGGATATCCAGCTCGAAGGCACGCGTCTGACCGTGAAAGGTACGCCGGAGAAACAAGAGACCGAGACCAAATGGCTGCATCAGGGGCTGGTTAATCAGCCGTTTAGCCTGAGTTTTACTCTGGCAGACCATATGGACGTCTCCGGCGCAACGTTTACAAACGGGCTGCTGCATATCGACCTGACCCGTAACGTGCCGGAAGCCATCGCGCCGCAGCGTATCGCCATTAGCGACCGGCCGGCGTTAAACAGTTAACAGTGTGCGGGCTGGTGCCCTCATCCCGGCCCTCTCCCACAGGGAGAGGGTGAAAAGATAAAGCCCTGCCACGACAGGGCTTTTTTGTGCGCCATCGCCCATACAACCGCCCACGGCTCTGAGAGAATCCTTAGCATAACTAAGGTTATGCCAAGGAAGTGGATCATGAGTGATATCGCGTTAACCGTAAGCGTGTTGGCCCTGGTCGCTGTTGTTGGCCTGTGGATAGGGAATATCAAAATCCGCGGCGTCGGGTTTGGGATAGGCGGGGTACTGTTTGGCGGCATTTTTGTCGGGCACTTTGCCGACAAGCTCGGGCTGGTGCTGAGCGCCGAAATGCTCCACTTTACCCAGGAGTTCGGCCTGATCCTCTTCGTTTACACCATCGGTATTCAGGTGGGACCGGGGTTTTTCGCCTCACTTCGGGTCTCCGGATTACGGCTCAACCTGTTTGCCCTCGGCATTGTGATAATGGGCGGGCTGGTCACAGCGATTCTGCACAAAATCTTCGATATCCCGCTCCCCGTAGTGCTGGGCATTTTCTCCGGGGCGGTCACCAACACGCCTGCGCTCGGCGCGGGGCAGCAGATCCTTCGCGATTTGGGTATCGAACCCGGCATTGTCGACCAGATGGGGATGAGCTACGCCATGGCCTATCCGTTTGGCATTTGCGGCATTCTGCTCTCCATGTGGCTGGTCCGCGTCCTGTTTCGCATTAACGTCGACAAAGAGGCGAAGGACCATGAAACCACGCTCACCAACGGCCATATGCCGATCAAAACCATCAATATTCGGGTCGATAACCCTAATCTGAATAATATGGCGATTCAGGACGTGCCGATCCTGAACAGCGCCAATATCATCTGCTCCCGCCTTAAGCGCGACGATATGCTGATGGTCCCCGCACCCGGCACCGTCATTCAGCAAGGCGATCTGCTGCACCTTGTCGGTCAGCCCGGGGATTTAAATAACGCGCGGCTGGTGATTGGTCAGGAAGTGGATACCTCGCTCTCAACCCGCGGCACCGATATGCGGGTGGAACGCGTTGTGGTGACCAACGAGCACGTACTGAGCAAGAAAATACGCGATCTGCAGGTAAAAGAGCGCTATGACGTGGTGATCTCCCGCCTCAACCGTGCGGGTGTTGAACTGGTCGCCAGCCCGGAGGCCAGCCTGCAGTTCGGGGATATCCTCAACCTGGTCGGTCGCCCCTCGTCCATTGACGCCGTGGCGGATATGGTGGGTAACGCCCAGCAGAAACTGCAGCAGGTGCAGATGCTGCCGGTGTTTATCGGTATCGGGCTCGGCGTGCTGCTCGGTTCTATCCCTGTGTACGTGCCGGGCTTCCCGGTGGCGCTCAAGCTGGGCCTGGCGGGCGGGCCGCTGATTATGGCGTTGATCCTCGGGCGTATCGGCTGCATCGGCAAGCTCTACTGGTTTATGCCGCCAAGCGCTAACCTGGCGCTGCGCGAGCTGGGCATCGTGCTGTTCCTTGCGGTGGTCGGGCTGAAGTCCGGCGGGGATTTCGTCGACACCCTGATCAAGGGCGAAGGGATGAGCTGGGTCGGTTACGGCATATTTATCACGGCTATTCCTTTGCTGACGGTGGGCATACTGGCGCGGATGTTCGCCAAAATGAACTACCTGACGCTGTGCGGCATGCTGGCGGGTTCCATGACCGATCCGCCCGCGCTGGCCTTTGCCAACAACCTGCACGCCACCAGCGGCGCGGCAGCGCTCTCCTATGCCACCGTCTACCCGCTGGTGATGTTCCTGCGCATCATCACTCCACAGCTACTGGCGGTGCTGTTCTGGGGGATGAGCTAGTAAATCTTCCTGGTGGATGCGCCGCAAATGGTAGTCCACCTGGTAATCGCTGGTATTTCGGAACATCACGGAATAATTAAGGAACTCGCCGCTGTCGCTGTAGGAAAGCGAGGTGATACGCAGCAGCGGCGTCTGTTCCGGCAGGTTCATATAACCGGCCAGCTGTTTATCGGCCAGCACGGGCGTCAGGCTCTCGTAGTTGCCGCTGATGGTGATCCCGCACTCCTTCTCGATGTAATCAAACTTTGACCCTTCAAGATGCGCCAGCGACAGGTTGCGGAACAGCTTCACCGGCATAAAGCTGTCTTCCAGCATCAGCGGTTTTCCGTCCACATAGCGCACCCGTCTGGAAAAGTAGATCCGCTCATCCACCTGGATCCGCAGCTGGCTGGCGATGGCGGGCGGGGCGGGCATCACTTCGAACTGTAAGACCTTACTCTGCACCTCTTTTCCCTGCTGGCGCAGCACCTCCACCAGCCCGGTCAGGTTGGTGGTTTCGTGGTGAACGTCTTTGCGTGACACAAACGTTCCGCTACCGTGTCGGCGCTCAACCAGCCCCCAGCTCACCAGCAGATCCAGCGCCTTGCGGATGGTCATTCGCGCCACGCCGAACTCCTGCGCCAGCGCTTTCTCGCCCGGCAGCGGGCTGCCGATGTTGTAGTCCGACGAATTCAGCCGCAGCCGCAATCTGTCGGCGATAGATTTGTAGATCACCAGTAGACCTCTCTGCCCTTATCAGGGCGTGGATGGCGTCCTGACATGTCCATATTTACCGCAAAAAGTAGACCTGATTGGTCAAAATAAAACCATGAATGCGATCACGAATCGCAGCGGCACGCCATGTTCGCGCATCAGTAAGTTCTTATGCTCACCTCAGGCCAGCAAAAAACCATAAAGGCCTCTACCCCTACAGGTTGTTTCATGAGGATTTAAAAATGCTCAGTCAAATACAACGTTTTGGCGGTGCCATGTTTACCCCGGTGTTGCTGTTTCCGTTCGCCGGGATCGTGGTGGGAATCGCCATCATGCTTCGCAACCCGCTGTTTGTCGGCGAAGCCTTAACGGCCCCCGATCATCTTTTCGCGCAGATTGTTCATATCATTGAAGAGGGCGGCTGGGCGGTGTTCCGCAATATGCCGCTGATTTTTGCCGTCGGCCTGCCGATTGGCCTGGCGAAGCAGGCCCAGGGCCGCGCCTGTCTGGCCGTGCTGATTAGCTTCCTGACCTGGAACTACTTCATCAACGCGATGGGGATGACCTGGGGCCACTTCTTCGGCGTCGACTTCTCCGCCGAACCGACGGCGGGTAGCGGGCTGGCGATGATTGCCGGGATCAAAACGCTCGATACCAGCATCATCGGTGCCATCGTGATTTCAGGCATCGTCACCGCCATCCACAACCGCTATTTTGACAAGCCGCTGCCGGTGTTTCTGGGGATTTTCCAGGGCAGCTCGTTTGTCGTTATCCTCGCGTTCTTCGTCATGATCCCCTGCGCCTGGCTGACGCTGCTGGGCTGGCCGAAAGTGCAGATGGGCATTGAGTCTCTGCAGGCGTTCCTGCGCTCTGCCGGGGCGCTGGGCGTGTGGGTGTATACCTTCCTGGAACGCATTCTGATCCCAACCGGGTTGCACCACTTCGTCTACGGTCCGTTCATCTTCGGCCCGGCGGCGGTTGAGGGCGGGATTCAGGTCTACTGGGCGCAGCATCTGCAGGAATTCAGCCAGAGCACCCTGCCGCTGAAAACCCTCTTCCCGGAAGGCGGCTTCGCCCTGCACGGTAACTCAAAAGTGTTCGGTTCGATCGGGATTGCGCTGGCGATCTGGTACACCGCCTCGCCGGAAAACCGCGTCAAGGTCGCGGGGCTGCTGGTCCCGGCCACGCTTACCGCGGTGCTGGTGGGCATTACTGAACCGCTCGAATTCACCTTCCTGTTTATCTCGCCGCTGCTGTTTGCCGTTCACGCCGTGCTGGCGGCGACCATGGCGACGGTGATGTACGCCTTCGGCGTGGTCGGCAACATGGGCGGCGGCCTGCTGGACCAGTTCCTGCCGCAAAACTGGATCCCGATGTTCCATAACCACGCCGCGACGGTCTTCACCCAGATCGGCATTGGCCTCTGCTTTACCGGGATCTACTTCGTGGTCTTCAAAACGCTGATTGCGCGTCTGAACCTGAAAACGCCGGGCCGGGAAGAGAGCGAAATCAAACTCTACAGCAAGGCCGACTATAAGGCGGCGCGCGGGCAAACCACCGCCCCGGCGGCGGCCAGCCAGCAGGTCGGACAGGCCGCCGGGTTCCTGCAGGCGCTTGGCGGTGCGGCCAACATCGAAAGCATCAACAACTGCGCCACCCGCCTGCGCATCGCCCTGGTCGATATGGCGAAAACGCAAAGCGATGACGTCTTCAAAGCCCTTGGCGCCCACGGCGTGGTGCGACGCGGCAACGGCATTCAGGTGATTGTCGGCCTGCACGTTCCTCAGGTGCGCGACCAGCTGGAATCGCTGATGAAAACGCCCTTAACGAATGAACAAACCACCCTGACAGAGGCTATATCATGAAAAAATTCTCAGTTGTCATTGCAGGCGGCGGCAGCACCTTTACGCCTGGTATCGTCCTGATGCTGTTAGCCAACCGTGACCGTTTCCCGCTGCGCGCCCTGAAGTTTTATGACAACGACGGCGCGCGTCAGGAGACCATCGCCGAAGCGTGCAAAATCATCCTTAAGGAGCAGGCTCCGGAGATTGAATTCAGCTACACCACCGATCCGAAAGCGGCGTTTACCGATGTCGATTTCGTGATGGCGCATATCCGCGTGGGCAAATACCCAATGCGTGAAAAAGATGAAAAAATCCCGCTGCGCCACGGCGTGCTGGGCCAGGAAACCTGTGGCCCGGGCGGCATCTCCTACGGCATGCGCTCTATCGGCGGCGTGCTGGAGCTGGTGGATTATATGGAGCAGTACTCCCCGAACGCGTGGATGCTGAACTACTCCAATCCGGCAGCGATTGTCGCGGAAGCGACCCGTCGCCTGCGTCCGAACGCCAAAATTCTCAATATCTGCGATATGCCGATCGGCATCGAAGGGCGTATGGCGCAGATTGTCGGCCTGAAAGACCG
>NZ_CDRQYH010000090.1:0-13515 GCF_977039595.1 Enterobacter sp. | reverse complement strand
ATTGTAGGTGGGCCAGTTGGTGATTTTGAACTTTTGCTTTGCCACGGAACGGTCTGCGTTGTCGGGAAGATACGTGATCTGATCCTTCAACTCAGCAAAAGTTCGATTTATTCAACAAAGCCATAAATATTCTACTGTTGACGGAGTGGAGCAATTAAAAGAGGAATATACAGAATTATATGATCCAGCTCAGGAATGCTGGAAACAGTTAAAATCACGTATTTTCAGGGAAACATTTTGTCATCTTATTCAGGATCCTTTTTTAATTAATGATGTGTTTAAATCACATCTATTTTTTGCCTCAATGTCTTATCAATGGGGAAAGTCAGTTATGTCGGAGAATGAATGTGTTGCTATTAAAGCGTTCATTAAGTCAGCTGAATTATTTGACAGATGTATTGGTATGTCATGGTTTCATGTTTCTGTATGTACCCAAAAAAAATTATCACATGTTAGAGCTAAGGCCGGAAAAGAAGGTGGGAACAGTAAATCAGAAGTGTATCGAATAATTCAGGATAAGCTTGTTTATTTAATCAATAGCTCCGTACCTGAAGGTGGGTGGAAAAGTAAAGCAGCTGCGGTGAATGACCTCATTGACCCCTTATGGAAATTTGTCGAAGAGTCAAATTTTGAAATTAATAATCAAAGTAAAAAATACCGGATATCAACAATGAGCCCTGATGCGTTGGCAGATACCATTATAAAGAACTGGTCAAGAAATATTGAAAGTATCAAATTGGCTTTAGATAATACGGTTACTAGAAAAAAGAAAACCAAAGGGTAAAATTCCGTACTACCTATAGGCGAGTTATCAGCACCCATATGGGTGCTGATAAAGGATTCATCCTACAAGACGTATTCCCCTAACCCTACTATTCACAATGCTGCCGCTATCTGCTGCTTTAACAAAATCAGCCCACCACTGCATCATCGGTCGTCGTTGCTCAAGATAGTCACTTCGATTGTAAGCGCGACGAACCTCATTCTTATCCACATGAGCAAGTGCAGCCTCAATAACATCAGGCGGAAATCCTTCCTCATTGAGCGCCGTACTAGCGATAGAACGTAAACCATGTGATACGAGAACGCCTCCTAAGCCAGCACGCTTAAGGGCTGCATTAACTGTTTGGCTGTTCATTGGCTGGGTCGGCTTAATGCGACTGGGAAAAATAAATTCTCGGCCACCACTAAGTGACTTCATCATTTCCAGTACAGAGAGAGCCTCATCGGATAGTGGAACCGTATGGTCTCGGTTCATCTTCATTCGGGCTGCAGGAATTTTCCATTCGTTAGCATCAAAATCGATCTCATCCCATCGAGCCTCAGCAGCTTCGGCAGGACGGGTGATGGTGAGAAGTTGCCACATGAATAGACATCTTGTGGACAAGTTGATACTTGCCGTACGCATAGTCTGCATTAGCTGTGGAAGTTGATCCGGGCGTATGCTTGGCATGTTTTTCTTTTGCGGTTTCTCAAACGCTTTTCCGATATTTACACTGGGAACTGCATCAATCAAGCCTGTGTTCTGCGCATAAATCATGACCTCGTTAATACGCTGACAAAGGCGTCGGACTGTCTCTAATGCACCTCTGGCCTGAACCGGCTGCACTGCTTTAACCAGAGTATGAGCCTTAATCTCAGTGACACTGATATCACCGATTGCTGGGAAAACATCTCTCTCAAGCGAGCGCCAGATATCGTCGGCATAGTCCTCTGTTACGCTGGTTTTCTTCACATTCCACCAACGCTCGGCAACTAACAGGAAAGTGTTGGTTTTAGCCTCTTGAGAATTTCTTACCTGTTCTTTCTGATGATCCTGAGGATCAATGTCTTTCGCCAACAAAACTCGAGATTCAGCTCTGAGTTTACGCGCATCAGAAAGGGAGACTGCAGGGTAGGCACCGAAGCTCTGTTTGGTTCGCTGTTTTGTCAGCGGTCGATAGTAACGGAACTGCCAGAGCTTACTACCACTGGACTTGATTAATAGAGTAAGCCCGTCCCCATCATACAGCTGGTAATCGGCATCTTTAGGTTTGGCGGCTTTGATTTCCGTATCGGTTAACGGCTTGGTTTTTCTTGCCATGGGGAATCTCCATGCGTTTAGGCCCAACGAAAACAATAGAGCTTTTTGTTGGGCCTATCAATGGGCCTAAAAGGTTCGGATTTAATTAGTTCTCTTCGGACTTCGCGGGACAAATTGAGGGCACAAAAAAGCCCGCAGGGCTTGCGCCGTGCGGGCTCTTAGGACTTCATCGGATGACTCTGGTAATCACCGATGGAGAATTTTGGTGGAGCTGGCGGGAGTTGAACCCGCGTCCGAAATTTCTACATCCTCGGTACTACATGCTTAGTTTGTCTTTACATTCGCACGCCAGCTGCGGACAGACACGCCACTAACGAACTAGCCTGATTAGTTTTAACGCTTCAACCCCAGGCAGGGCTTCCACGCGATCTCTTTTGGGTTTGACCTCTCTTTGATCCCCGTCTTAAGAGCGGAAGCTAGGGAGAGAGGGCTCAGAGCAGGTTATTAAGCTGCTAAAGCGTAGTTTTCGTCGTTTGCGACTATTTTTTGCGGCTTTTAACGAGGCAAACCGCCCCTCGGCATGCACCTTGGGTTTCGCAAATCCCGTCGAATCCAGAATCAGCCCCAATAGTGTTGAACTGAGTATACCAGATTTCACTTCCTGGATACCAGCCCGGAACGCTAACTTATTGAATAGTACAATAAGTGTGCAGAATCAACGTCCTGCGTTTTTCATAATGCGCGCTTTGTCCAACTGCCATTCGCGCTCTTTCAGGTCAGTGCGTTTATCGTGCTGTTTTTTACCCTTCGCGACGCCAACTTTCACTTTGCACCAGGCGTTTTTCCAGTACAGAGACAGGGCGACCACGGTGAAACCTTCACGGTTGATGCGTCCGTAGAGGGATTCCAGTTCACGCTTGTTCAGCAGCAATTTACGCGTGCGCGTTGGGTCACACACGTAGTGTGAGGAGGCGACGGTCAGCGGCGTAAAGTTTGCGCCGAACAGGAAGGCTTCGCCATCTTTCAGGATCACGTAGCTATCGCCGATGTTGGCTTTCCCGGCGCGCAGCGATTTTACTTCCCAGCCCTGCAACGCAAGGCCAGCTTCGAATTCTTCTTCAATGAAATACTCGTGGCGAGCACGCTTGTTGAGCGCAATGGTCGCCGAGCCTGGTTTATGTGCTTTTTTCTTCGTCATAAGTGTCGTAAAGCCGTCGGTAATCTGATTTCAAAAAGTCACCTCATTGCGTCCTGTGAGGTCTAACGCGCTATCTTAGCACGAGATGAGGCTTAGCGTTTTTTTAACAGGTGATAAATGTTATTATTTGTCCGTTGTGTGACCATGGGAAATGCTATGCCTCAGATTAGCCGTACTGCGCTTGTGCCTTACAGCGCGGAACAAATGTATCAGTTAGTGAACGATGTTCAGTCTTATCCAGAATTTATTCCGGGATGCACCGGGAGCCGCGTTCTGGAGTCCGGGCCGACGCAGATGACCGCGGCGGTGGATGTCTCTAAAGCGGGGATCAGCAAGACGTTCACCACCCGCAATACGCTGACCAGCAATCAGAGTATTTTGATGCATCTGGTGGATGGTCCGTTTAAGACCCTGATGGGGGGCTGGAAGTTTACGCCGCTGAGCGCTGACGCCTGCCGCATTGAGTTCCATCTGGACTTCGAGTTCACCAATAAGCTGATTGAGCTGGCGTTTGGCCGCATCTTTAAAGAGCTGGCATCGAATATGGTTCAGGCGTTCACCACCCGCGCCAAAGAGGTTTACAGTGTCGCATAAGATTGCTGTAGAAGTGGTGTACGCGTTGCCGGAAAAGCAGTATCTGCAGCGAGTGACGCTGGAAGAGGGTGCAACCGTAGAAGAGGCGATCCGCGCTTCCGGCATACTTGAGCTTCGCAGCGATATCGACCTGGCGAAGAACAAGGTCGGGATTTATAGCCGTCCGGTGAAGCTGGGCGATGTGCTGAAAGAGGGCGACCGGGTGGAGATTTATCGTCCGCTGATTGCCGACCCGAAAGAGCTGCGTCGTCAGCGCGCGGAGAAGGCCAGTAAGTAGCGCTTTCTTCCCCTTACCCTCTCCCCAAAGCGGCGAGGGGATCAACACAAAACAAAAAAGGGGCTCAATGAGCACCTTTTTGCATTTCTGACACCGGATTATTTGGTCAGGGCAGGCTTGTTGTCGATGTTGGTCAACACACCGGCGCTGCTGAAGGTCAGCGTAAGGGTCTGCTGGGTTGCATCTTCATGGCCCGGCTTCTGACGGAATACATAGAACCAGGTGTTAGTGCCGAACGGATCGGACATCATCGGGGTTCCCAGTGCATAAGCGACCTGCTGTTGTGTCATCCCCACGCGGATTTTGGACACATCGTTAGGGGTAAGGTAGTTCCCCTGGTTGATGTCAGGACGGTAAACCACTTTCTCCAGAGTGGAACAGCCTGCGGTCAACATCAGAAGAACCGCTGCGGCAGCGGTCAGCATTTTACAACGCATAGTGATTTGATTCCTTTTCGGGCCCGAGCAGAACGCGGCTCATATGTAATATGCCGATGATAATAGACCTTGCCCAACTTTGAAACCGGTCTGGCGGCGTTTTTGTTGTTCTGTATGACCCTGAGATCCCGAAAAAGTTTATGCCGCCAGCAGTTCTTTCGCGTTCGCAAGCGTATTACGCGTGACTTCGCTGCCGCCGAGCAGGCGTGCCAGCTCCTGCAGACGCGCACGTTTATCCAGCGGCTTCATGTGCGTTTCGGTCATTTCACCGTCGGTTTCTTTGCTGACGATAAAGTGATGATGGCCACAGCCCGCGACCTGCGGCAGGTGGGTGACACACATCACCTGCGTGGATTCGCCGAGCTGGCGTAGCAGTTTACCCACCACCGCCGCCGTCGGGCCGCTGATGCCGACATCCACTTCATCGAAAATCAGCGCCGGGGTGTCCATTTTACGCGCGGTGATCACCTGAATCGCCAGCGCAATACGCGACAGTTCACCGCCGGAGGCCACTTTGGAGATGGCCTGTAAGGGCTGCCCCGGGTTGGTGGTGACGCGGAATTCGATGCGATCCGCACCTTCCGCCGTCAGGTGATTCTCTTCAAAGCGAACGTCAATGGTGAAGACGCCGTGCGGCATCGCCAGCGTGTGCATGCTATCGGTAATATGCTGGCTTAACTCCTGAGCATAGTGCTGACGGATTTCATGCAGCTTTTGCGCTGTGGCCAGCGCCTGTTCATGGTGCAGGCTCACCGCCAGGGAGAGGGTTTCCAGCGAGTCTGCCTGATCGTCAAGCTGCTGCTGTTCTTCCAGCAGAGACTGATAGTAACCCGGCAGTTCTTCCGGCGTAACGTGGTGCTTGCGCGCCAGCGAGATCTGACGGGAGATACGCTGTTCCAGCTCAAACAGACGGTTCGGGTCGAGATCCAGACGCTCACAGTAGTGACGCAGTTCGTCACCGGCTTCAGAGATCTGAATGGCCGCCTCTTCCAGCATGTCCAGGACGCCAGAAAGTTTGCTGTCCATGCCGACCAGTTCGGTAAGCAGCTGGCGGACGTTATACAGCTGGCTCTGCAGGTTCACGTCTTCGCCATCCGCCAGCAGGTTGAGCGCATTCTGACTGGTTGAGAGCAGATGCCCGCTGTTCGCCAGGCGCTTGTAC
Organism: Enterobacter sp.; assembly: GCF_977039595.1. Taxonomy (NCBI): domain Bacteria; kingdom Pseudomonadati; phylum Pseudomonadota; class Gammaproteobacteria; order Enterobacterales; family Enterobacteriaceae; genus Enterobacter; species Enterobacter sp. The sequence continues at coordinate 7,824 of NZ_CDRQYH010000090.1, read as the reverse complement.
TCTTCGTCGATTTGCTCAAACTCACCCGCCTGCGGGTTAAATTCATTCAGCTCTTTGAGCTGGTATTCCAGCAGCTCCGCGCGGGCGGCACGCTCCTGGCTTTGCTGCTGGTGCTGAGCGAGCTCGCGGCAGCTCTGATGCCACTGGCGATAGTGCTCGGCCATAAGCTGAGTAAGCGCGTACTCACCCGCATAGCCATCCAGCAGCGCTTTCTGCTGTTCGGGTTTGACGAGTTGCTGATGCGCGTGCTGACCGTGGATCTGAATAAGCAGCTGGCCGAGTTCACGAAGCTGGGAGAGCGGGACCGCCGTGCCGTTGATAAAGCCGCGGGAGCGACCGTCGCTGCTGATCACGCGGCGAAGTAAACACTCACGTCCATCTTCAAGCTGGTTCTGTTCCAGCCAGCGCTGGGCGGCAGGGGTGTCTTTCAGGGAGAAGCGGGCGCACAGGTCGGCACGGTTTGCGCCCATGCGCACCATGTCCCCCTCGGCGCGGCCGCCAAGGCACAAGCCGAGGGCATCAATGGCAATGGATTTACCTGCACCGGTTTCCCCGGTGATCGCCGTCATGCCGCTGTGGAAATCGATCTCAAGCTCACGAACAATGGCAAAGTTGCTGATGGTCAGTTGTGCCAGCATAATTGTTTTCCTGTATGAAAAACCATGACTGTGTTTTCATACAGTATAAACTGGTTTTATATACAGTAAAGTCCTGGATGCAAAATCAGAACAATTTTTTTGACCAGCCTAGCTTTGAGCTTAATGTGTTGAAATAGCTGTAATCTTTCGGATGAATTAAGTTCAGGTGGTAATCACACCTGCGAATAAGCACATCTTCACCTTCCTGAATTGGCAGCGCTATCTGGCTGTCGCAGCTGATCTCCAGGTCGTTACGGCGGTGCGAGAAGCGCAGACGGATCGTGCTGTCGCCGTTGATGACCAGCGGGCGGGCGGAGAGCGTGTGCGGGAACATTGGCACCAGGGTAATGGCGTCCAGAGAGGGGGTCAGGATCGGGCCGCCGGCAGACAGCGAGTAGGCGGTTGAGCCGGTCGGGGTGGAGATAATCAGCCCGTCAGAACGCTGGGAGAAGGCAAAGATCTCGTCGATATAGACTTCAAACTCGATCATGTGCGCCACTTTTCCGGGATGAAGCACGACCTCGTTAATCGCGGTGCTGATGCGCTTCTGACAGTCCTGCTGGCACACCTGTGCCTCCAGTAAAAAACGTTTTTCACTGATATAGTGGCCTTCCAGCACGTCGGCCAGCTGCTGCTGGGCATTGTCCGGGTCGAGATCGGTTAAAAAACCGAGATTGCCACGGTTGATGCCTATGACCTTGATGTCATAACGCGCCAGCGTGCGTGCCGCGCCTAGCATGTTGCCGTCGCCGCCCACCACCACGGCGAGATCGGCCTGTTGGCCAATTTCCGCCAGCGTGCCGGTTTTGACGCTCTTCAGCTGCAGCTCCTGAGCAATCTGCTGCTCGACCATCACTTCATAGCCTTTGCTACACAACCAGCGATACAACATTTCATGTGTCGTTAGTGCGGTAGGGTGACGCGGATGCCCGACGATCCCAATACACCTGAAATGATTATTCATTTTCTGGAGGTCCTTGTGCCTGATGAATGATGACAATCTGTCTTGTTCCCTTGAATCCCGGAAACTGATCCCCATAATAAGCGAAGTTAGCGAGATGAATGCAGAAAAACGCGGAGAAATTCATGAGTAGTAAAGAACAGAAAACGCCTGAGGGGCAAGCCCCTGAAGAAATTATCACGGAACAGCACGATGAAGTTGAGGCTGTAGAGCCAGACGCATCTGCTGAGCAGGTGGACCCGCGCGATGAAAAAATTGCGAATCTGGAAGCCCAACTGGTAGAAGCACAGAATCGCGAACGCGAGAGTGTTCTGCGCATCAAGGCGGAAATGGAAAACCTGCGTCGTCGTACCGAGCAGGACGTTGAGAAGGCGCACAAGTTCGCGCTGGAGAAATTCGTCAACGAACTGCTGCCGGTGATCGATAGCCTCGATCGCGCGCTGGAAGTGGCTGACAAAGCGAATCCGGACAACGCGGCGATGATCGAAGGCATCGAACTGACGCTGAAATCCATGCTCGACGTGGTGCGTAAGTTTGGCGTGGAAGTGATTGCCGATACCGACGTTCCGCTGGATCCAAACGTTCACCAGGCGATTGCGATGGTTGAATCTGAAGAGATTGAAGCCGGTAAAGTACTGGGCGTAATGCAGAAAGGTTACACCCTGAACGGCCGTACCATTCGCGCGGCGATGGTGACCGTGGCGAAAGCGAAAGCGTAATTCGCTATCCGTAGTGCCGGGTAACGGCGTTCGCCTTACCCGGCCTACAACCTTACTCCGCGATACTTTCGCGCAGGGGTTTTACGGGCAGGACTTTCACCTGCTTAATCATATTGTCCTGCACGTCCAGGATATCAATATCATACTGCTCAATGCGCACCCGCGTGCCCGCTGCCGGGATCTCTTCCAGCGCTTCCAGAATCATCCCGTTAATGGTGCGAGCCTCATCTTCCGGTAAATGCCAGTTAAAGGCTTTGTTGAGTTCACGAATGTTCGCGCTGCCGTCAATCAGCACCGAGCCATCGTTTTGCGGGGTGACCTCTTCTGCGAGGGAAGGCGACATTGAGGTAGTAAAGTCCCCGACAATCTCTTCCAGAATATCTTCGACCGTCACCAGCCCCTGGATATCGCCGTACTCGTTGACCACCAGACCGACCTTCTTCTTGTTTCGCTGGAATTTTACCAGCTGCGTGCTGAGCGGCGTTCCTTCCGGCACGTAGTAAATTTCGTCGGCGGCGCGCAGCATCACCTCTTTGGTGAACTCTTTTTTCTCGGTCATCAGACGGTAGGCTTCGCGCACGCGGAGCATGCTGATGGCGTCATCCAGTGAATCACGATAGAGCACAATGCGCCCGTGCGGGGAGTGCGTCAGCTGGCGAACGATGGCTTTCCAGTCGTCATTGATGTCGATACCGACGATTTCGTTACGCGGCACCATGATGTCGTTCACGCTCACCTTTTCCAGATCCAGCACCGACAGGAGCATGTCCTGATTGCGCCGGGAGATCTGCGAGCGGGATTCATTCACAATGGTGCGCAGCTCCTCTTTGCTGAGTGCGCTGCTGATGGTGACATCGGCTTTGATTCCCACCATCCGCATCAGTACGCGCGTCACCATGTTCAGCAGCCAGACCAGCGGCATCATCAGGATCAGCAGCGGTGCCAGCAGGAAGCTGCTCGGGTAGGCAACTTTCTCAGGATAAAGCGCGGCGATGGTTTTCGGCAGCACTTCGGCAAACACCAGCACCACGAACGTCAGCACGCCGGTGGCAATCGCCACCCCGGCATTGCCGTAGAGGCGCATCCCGACGATGGTGCCGAGGGCAGAGGCCAGAATGTTGACGAGGTTGTTGCCGATGAGCACCAGGCTTATCAGTCGATCCGGCTTGCGGAGCAGCTTTTCAACGCGACGTGCGGCGCGGTTACCCTGTTTAGCACGATGACGTAACCGGTAGCGGTTTAAGGTCATCATGCCGGTTTCCGAGCCCGAGAAATAGGCGGAGATGACCACCATGACGATCAGGATAACGATCAGCGTGGTGGTAGAGATGTGTTCCAGGGGGAACTCCTTTGTTTCTTAGCCAGCAAATTGCTGTATGAAGCGGCTGCCAAAATAGGCAAGGGTGAGAATGCCCGCACCCGCGACGTTGAACCAGACCACGCGACGACCGCGCCAGCCTTCATGATAATGGCCCCATAACAGGACAATATAGACAAACCACGCGATGATAGAGAGCACCGCTTTATCGATATTCTCCACGCTGAACAGGTTCTTCATGTAAAACAGCCCCGTGCAGAGCGTGAGCGTCAGCAGCACCACCCCCACCTGGGTGATGTGGAACATCTTACGCTCAATGACCATCAGCGGCGGCATTTCATGGTTAAAGGCCAGCTTTTTGTTTTTCAGCTGGTAGTCAATCCAGGCGAGCTGCATGGCGTAAAGCGCGGCGATGATCAGCGTCGCGTAGGCAAAGAGCGACAGGCCGATATGCACCAGCATCCCCGGCGTCGCCTCCAGATGCGTAATGAACTCATTAGGCATAAAGGTGGCGAGGGCCAGATTGATCAGCGCGAAGGTGTAGACAATTGGCAGCAGCAGCCAGCCGCGATTTTTAGACGCGACGATGGTCATTACCGTACAGATCATCAGGCTGACCAGCGAGCCGACGTTGAGGACGCTCAGGTTTTGCACGCTGCCGTCACCGGGGATGATGCGTGATTCCAGCGCAAAGGCGTGGCTAATCAGTGCGATCACCGCCGAAAGAATAGCCATGCGCCGCCAGCCGCTGTTTTTTTGCAGCAGTCCGGGAATAATCAGCGCGAGGCTGACAGAGTAGGCAACAAGGGCGATCAGTGCGAAAACAGGCATATAGGCATCGACAGTTGTCTTAATAAGAAAGAGAAGCAGTATAACGTTACGTGACGCCTGCTCCAACCGTTGCATAACAACAAAGGCGCCTTCATGTTATACTCCGGCAAAATTCTGTGTATGTGTCGCTCAATGCGGCCCAACGTTTCTACTCAGGCGAGAGACAATGTTTGATAATTTAACCGATCGTTTGTCGCGCACGCTGCGCAACATCAGCGGCCGCGGACGCCTTACTGAAGAGAACATCAAGGAAACGCTGCGCGAAGTGCGCATGGCGCTGCTGGAAGCAGACGTCGCGTTGCCGGTTGTTCGTGATTTTATCAACCGCGTAAAAGAGAAGGCGGTTGGTCATGAAGTTAACAAGAGCCTGACCCCGGGTCAGGAGTTCGTCAAAATCGTTCGTAATGAACTGGTTTCGGCGATGGGCGAAGAGAACCAGGTGCTTAACCTGGCCGCTCAGCCACCGGCCGTGGTGCTGATGGCGGGCCTGCAGGGTGCGGGTAAAACCACCAGCGTCGGTAAGCTGGGTAAATTCCTGCGCGAAAAGCACAAGAAGAAAGTGCTGGTGGTCTCTGCGGACGTCTATCGCCCGGCGGCGATCAAGCAGCTGGAAACTCTGGCTGAGCAGGTTGGCGTGGATTTCTTCCCGTCCGACGTGGCGCAGAAGCCTGTCGACATCGTTAACGCCGCGCTGAAAGAGGCGAAGCTGAAATTCTACGACGTGCTGCTGGTGGATACCGCCGGTCGTCTGCACGTTGACGAAGCGATGATGGACGAGATCAAGCAGGTGCACGCCTCTATCAACCCGGTAGAGACCCTGTTTGTTGTCGACGCCATGACCGGTCAGGATGCGGCGAATACCGCGAAAGCATTTAACGAAGCGCTGCCGTTAACCGGCGTCGTGCTGACCAAAGTGGACGGTGACGCCCGCGGCGGTGCGGCCCTCTCGATTCGCCACATCACCGGCAAGCCGATCAAATTCCTCGGCGTGGGCGAGAAAACCGAAGCGCTGGAGCCGTTCCACCCGGACCGTATTGCCTCCCGTATCCTCGGCATGGGCGACGTGCTGTCTCTGATCGAAGATATCGAGAGCAAGGTTGACCGCGCGCAGGCTGAGAAACTCGCCAGCAAGCTGAAAAAAGGAGACGGGTTCGATCTCACCGACTTCCTTGAGCAGCTGCGTCAGATGAAAAACATGGGCGGCATGGCCAGCCTGATGGGCAAACTGCCGGGCATGGGCCAGATCCCTGACAACGTGAAAGCGCAGATGGATGACAAGGTGCTGGTGCGTATGGAGGCGATCATCAATTCGATGACGCTGAAAGAGCGCGCTAACCCGGACATCATCAAAGGTTCCCGTAAACGCCGTATCGCAGCCGGTTGCGGCATGCAGGTGCAGGACGTTAACCGCCTTCTGAAACAGTTCGACGACATGCAGCGCATGATGAAGAAAATGAAGAAAGGCGGCATGGCGAAGATGATGCGTGGGATGAAAGGGATGATGCCTCCCGGTTTTCCAGGGCGTTAATCGCTTTTGAGATTGCTTTTTGCCCGAAAATGAGTAAAATTTTCGGGCTTTTAATATGACACCCGGGCTCCGTTCCTCGATGGGGCCCGGTTGTTTTATTCACACAAGAGGATGTTATGGTAACTATTCGTTTAGCACGTCACGGCGCTAAAAAGCGTCCGTTCTACCAGGTTGTTGTGACTGACAGCCGTAATGCACGCAACGGTCGCTTCATCGAGCGCGTTGGTTTCTTCAACCCACTGGCCGCTGGCGCAGAAGAAGAAACTCGTCTGGATCTGGATCGTATCGCTCACTGGGTTGGCCAGGGCGCTACTGTTTCCGATCGCGTTGCTACGCTGATCAAAGCAGCAAACAAAGCAGCTTAATCTGTCACGGTGGTCATGATGAGCAGTAAAGCACCTGTTGAACCGATCGTATTGGGAAAAATGGGTTCTTGCTACGGTATCCGTGGTTGGCTCAGAGTGTTTTCCTCCACTGAAGACGCTGATAGCATTTTTGATTACCAGCCCTGGTTCATCCAGAAAGGCGGTAAGTGGGAAGAGGTCGAGCTGGAAAGCTGGCGTCACCACAATCAGGACATCATCATCAAGCTGAAAGGCGTTGACGATCGTGATGCCGCGAATGCGCTGACTAATTGTGAAATTGTCGTGGATTCGTCGCAGTTGCCAAAGCTGGAAGAGGGCGACTACTACTGGAAAGACCTTATGGGTTGCCAGGTGGTCACTACCGAAGGCTACAGCCTGGGGAAAGTCATCGATATGATGGAAACCGGGTCAAATGACGTTCTCGTCATTAAGGCAAACCTGAAAGATGCATTTGGCATCAAGGAGCGGTTGGTCCCGTTCCTCGATGGACAGGTTATCAAGAAAGTCGATCTCACTACTCAAACCATTGAAGTAGATTGGGATCCTGGTTTTTAAATTCTCCGGATAAACGGTAAAAGACGGCGCTATGTGGATTGGCATAATTAGCCTGTTTCCTGAAATGTTCCGCGCGATTACCGATTACGGGGTAACTGGCCGGGCAGTAAAGAATGGCCTGCTGAGCATCCAGAGCTGGAGTCCTCGTGACTTTACTCATGACCGGCACCGTACCGTGGACGATCGTCCTTACGGCGGCGGACCGGGGATGCTAATGATGGTGCAACCCTTACGGGACGCCATTCACACAGCAAAAGCCGCGGCAGGTGAAGGCGCAAAGGTGATTTATCTGTCACCTCAGGGACGCAAGCTTGATCAAGCGGGCGTGAGCGAACTGGCGACGAATCAAAAGCTGATTCTGGTCTGTGGGCGCTACGAAGGGATAGATGAGCGCGTAATTCAAACCGAGATTGACGAAGAATGGTCTATCGGCGATTACGTTCTCAGCGGTGGTGAGTTACCGGCAATGACGCTGATTGACTCCGTCGCCCGGTTTATTCCGGGTGTTCTGGGCCATGAAGCTTCGGCAACGGAAGATTCCTTTGCCGACGGGTTGCTGGACTGTCCACACTATACTCGTCCTGAAGTGTTAGAAGGGATGGAAGTTCCGGCAGTGTTACTGTCTGGAAACCATGCCGAGATACGTCGCTGGCGTTTGAAACAGTCGCTGGGCCGAACCTGGCTTAGAAGACCTGAACTTCTGGAAAACCTGGCTCTGACTGAAGAGCAAGCAAAGTTGCTGGCCGAGTTCAAAAATGAACACGCGCACCAGCAGCATGAACATGATGGGAATGCGTAATACGCTCCCGAATATCAGTTTACCCAGGATAAGAGATTAAATTATGAGCAACATTATTAAGCAACTTGAACAAGAGCAGATGAAGCAGGACGTACCTTCCTTCCGTCCGG
>NZ_CDRQYH010000089.1:0-13584 GCF_977039595.1 Enterobacter sp. | reverse complement strand
TATTGTAGGTGGGCCAGTTGGTGATTTTGAACTTTTGCTTTGCCACGGAACGGTCTGCGTTGTCGGGAAGATACGTGATCTGATCCTTCAACTCAGCAAAAGTTCGATTTATTCAACAAAGCCGCAAGGAAGAAGAAGTAATGCTGCCATGATGGGGCACCTGTATGAGGGTAGAGGTCAGATAACGCCAGTAATGGCTAAGCATAGCCTGTTCCGCCTGCGCTTCAATATCTCCTGTTAGCAGAACACTCTGCTCACCGTCGTCGATTTTTACCACGCAGGAATGGTTGTTTCCCTGAGCCGGGTAATTTTCAGGGGGCCAGTGTACGGTGAAGGAGAGTCCCTGCCATCTCCATCTCTCCCCGCGAAAACAGGGGTGATGTCCCGCCAGGTGCAATGGGCTTCTTACCCATACTTCAGGCCATGCTTTTTGCAACGATGCGAGGCCTCCCGCATGGTCGAGGTGCTCATGACTGAGAATAACGCCTTCAGGCCGCAGGTGATGCCAGCGAAGCCACGGGATAATTAACCGCTGTCCGCTGTCCCCGCCCGGCCAGGCGAGCCCGGTATCATAGAGAATGGCTTTCCCCTGCCGTTCAATGACTATTGCCAGCCCCTGCCCCACATCCAGCATATGTACCGTCCAGCTCTCGCTTTTTCCCGTTCTCCAGAGAGGAAATGTCAGTAAAACACTTCCTGCAAAACAAACGGCGGGAAGGGTTTTCCAGGCACGAAAACGCCAGCCAATGATGATAAGCCAGGGCAGTAGTGTCATGTACTGCCAGCGTTGATCTACACTCTGCCAGCCATCAGGCAGGCGCATGAGGAGCCAGAATAGCCCCGCAAGTGACTTATCGGCTGCAAACCAGACAACGCTTTCCAGTGCTTCCAGCGGCAGCAGATGAAGCAGCATGCCGAGCAGGATCAGCGGTACGGAGACAAACGTCACCAGAGGAACGGCAAAGAGATTCGCGACCAGTGAGGTGAAGCTGAAGCCATGGAAAATCAGAACCTGTAATGGCATCAGCAGCATCAGCATACCGACCTGCAGATAGAGCAGGTTCAGCAGCGGCCGTATACGTCGGGCCCGTTGCCAGTCAGGAAGAGGCAGCCACTGAAACCAGAAAATCAGCGCGGCGACGGCAAATGCAGACAGGGCAAGACTCTGCGAAAGTACGGCTAAGGGATCGCTTATCAGGATCGCTGCGATACAGCATCCCCATACCTGCCAGGGAGACCATTGGCGGGCAGCGATCCGCAACATTGCAAGCACAGAAAGCGCGATGACCGTTCGTAGCGCAGGAGGTTGCAGACCGGTAAGCCAGGCATAGAAGGCGGCAAAGCATAACCCAGCCAGGAGAGGCATTTGCCAGTGGACCCGATGGCTGGGTAATAAAAACTGGAGTCCACGTGCAAGTAACCAGACGAGAGAGGCTGCCAGCGCGATATGCAGGCCCGAAATCGCCATCAAATGCAGCGTCCCGGTTTCACGCATCAGGTCTTTTATTTCCCGGGGAACATCCAGACGTTCACCCATCCCAAGTCCGAGGATAACCGCACCCCAGCGGTAAGCAGAAAGTCGGTTTTGCAGTGACATCAGGTATTGCGCTCGCAGGCTGCAGCGCCCATCGACGAGTTCAGCACGGGTGAAGCGCCCACTCAGCGTTTGATGTTGGGCAAAGGCGCTGCGCTGAGAATCATAACCGCCGTCGTTCAGTTCGCCATGGGCAGGCCTGAGCCTGAGCGTCATGGTCCAGCGCTGACCGGCACACGCTTTCTGTGCCAGATAGTTGCCATACAGCGTTACGCCGGTTGAAGCCCACCAGCGCTTGCCATCAATGCTGCGAATGTTTCCCTGATGCAAAGTAGCGCCGTCGGTCGATGTGAGCTCTACCTCAGCCTGCACGGCCCCCGTGGTTAAATGCTGCATCGGCCAGACGCTCTCCTGCGCGGCCAGAATGCCCCACGCACAAAATAACAACGTAATACCAGCATACTTCACTCGATGGTTTTGCCATGCTGCAAGCACTATCCCGCCAGCCACCATGACCCACACGGTGTAAGGTGATGGCAGTTCAGGTAACCAGAGTAACGGGGCTATCGCCAGAATGGCGCAGATACTAAGCGTGGGAATTCCCATTGCTACCTCCCTGTTTCAGAGCGGCAGTATGTATGCAAGCAGTGCGAAATGTCAGATGAGAAGAATGCGTTTTACAGCGCGCGCTGTGTCGTTTTTATCGGCTTACAGAAAACGAAACTGAAAATGCGGGACATCTTCAGAATAAAAGCGACAGACACAAAAAAAGCACCCGCAGGTGCTTTCTTTCGAACCCAGTTTAACCGGCTGGCTAAACTCAGTTACCGTAAATATTGGCGCGATCGCGCAGTTCTTTACCCGGCTTAAAGTGTGGAACGTACTTACCTTCCAGCTCGACTTTATCGCCAGTTTTCGGGTTACGCCCGGTACGTGGAGCACGATAGTGCAGAGAAAAACTACCGAAACCGCGGATTTCAATGCGCTCGCCCTGGGCAAGAGTGGAGGCCATATGCTCCAGCATCTCTTTTACGGCATCTTCCACTGCCTTGGCAGGGATATGCGGTTGCTGACTGGCAAGTCTTTCAATCAATTCTGACTTGGTCATGATTCCTCCGGTTCCTTTCAAACCAATTAGCTGAACAGCTCATTAAACAAGGGCGGCCGTAGCCGCCCTTTGTTATTGATTACAGGACGAATCCTGCAATCTGTCAAGTTTGCTCCTCATCCTTCACGCTGTAAATGCGTTACAGCGCAAATGATGCTGAGAACCTGATATTACTCGCCTTTAGCTGCTTTGAAAGCTTCAGCCATTGCGTTGTTAGAGAAGTTTGCATCTTCCTGTTTGTTAACAGTTGCGATTGCATCTTTCTCATCAGCTTCGTCTTTAGCACGAACAGACAGGCTGATTGCACGGTTCTTACGGTCAACACCGGTGAACTTAGCTTCAACGTCGTCGCCTACGTTCAGAACCAGAGTGGCATCTTCAACGCGGTCACGGGAAGCTTCAGAAGCGCGCAGGTAACCCTCAACGCCGTCAGCCAGTTCTACGGTTGCGCCTTTAGCGTCAACTGCAGTTACTTTACCGTTTACGATTGCGCCTTTCTTGTTCAGTGCAACCCAGTTGTTGAACGGATCTTCTGCGAGCTGTTTGACGCCCAGGGAGATACGCTCACGCTCTGCGTCAACCTGCAGAACAACTGCAGCGATTTCGTCGCCTTTTTTGTATTCACGAACTGCTTCTTCGCCTGCAACGTTCCAGGAGATGTCAGACAGGTGAACCAGGCCATCGATGCCGCCGTCCAGGCCGATGAAGATACCGAAGTCAGTGATAGACTTGATTTTACCTTCAACACGGTCGCCCTTGTTGTGGGTTTCCGCGAACTGCTGCCATGGGTTGTTTTTGCACTGTTTCAGGCCCAGGGAGATACGACGACGTTCTTCGTCGATATCCAGAACCATTACTTCCACTACATCACCAACGTTAACAACTTTGGATGGGTGGATGTTTTTGTTGGTCCAGTCCATTTCGGAAACGTGCACCAGACCTTCAACGCCTTCTTCGATTTCAACGAAGCAGCCGTAGTCAGTCAGGTTGGTTACGCGACCAGTCAGTTTAGTACCTTCTGGGTAACGCTTAGCGATAGCTACCCATGGATCTTCGCCCAGCTGTTTCAGGCCGAGGGAAACACGAGTACGCTCGCGGTCGAACTTCAGCACTTTAACAGTGATTTCGTCGCCCACGTTCACGATTTCGCTTGGGTGCTTAACGCGTTTCCACGCCATGTCGGTGATGTGCAGCAGGCCATCAACGCCGCCCAGGTCAACGAATGCGCCGTAGTCAGTGAGGTTCTTAACGATACCTTTGACTTCCATGCCTTCCTGCAGGTTTTCCAGCAGCTGATCGCGTTCTGCGCTGTTTTCAGATTCGATAACGGCACGACGGGAAACAACAACGTTGTTACGCTTCTGGTCCAGCTTGATTACTTTGAACTCAAGCTCTTTGCCTTCCAGGTGCAGGGTGTCACGGACTGGACGAACGTCTACCAGAGAACCTGGCAGGAACGCACGAATACCATTCAGCTCAACAGTGAAGCCACCTTTAACTTTGCCGTTGATAACACCGACCACAGTTTCAGCTTCTTCGTAAGCTTTTTCCAGCGTGATCCAAGCTTCGTGACGTTTCGCTTTCTCACGAGAAAGCAGGGTTTCACCGAAGCCGTCTTCTACTGCGTCCAGAGCAACGTCAACTTCGTCGCCAACCTGGATTTCCAGCTCGCCCTGGGCGTTTTTGAACTGCTCTGCCGGAATGGCGGACTCAGATTTCAGACCGGCGTCAACCAGTACTACGTCTTTGTCGATAGCAACAACAACACCGCGAACGATGGAACCCGGGCGGGTTTCGATTTCTTTTAAGGATTCTTCAAACAGTTGAGCAAAAGATTCAGTCATGTTTAATCTTCAGGTTAATATTAACGTCCACCTGGCTCCGTGCCGGATGGGGTTGTTTCACATACCCGCCGTCAATCCATTGCAGCGGGGGTACTGCTAAATCGGTCGCGATTACGCGAGTGCCAGTTTTTGGCGCGCATATTGTAGCGCTTTTTCAATCACTTGCTCAATAGTTAAACTGGTTGAATCCAGAACTAATGCATCTTCTGCTGGAACAAGTGGAGCGACGGCGCGGTTACGATCGCGGTCATCGCGCTCTTTTATCTCGGATAAAAGGCGATCAAAGTTAACACTAAACCCCTTTTCCTGCAACTGAAGCATGCGGCGCTGAGCGCGTTCTTCCGAAGAGGCGTCAAGGAAAATTTTCACAGGTGCATCAGGGAATACCACGGTTCCCATATCGCGTCCGTCCGCGATCAAACCCGGGGCTTCACGAAACGCGCGCTGACGACGTAACAACGCCTCACGAACGCGCGGGAAGGCCGCTACCTGAGAGGCCGCATTCGCCACTTCCTGAGTACGGATTTCCCCGCTCACGTCTTCCCCTTCAAGGATCACTTCCAGGTTGCCATCGGTCGACACGAAACGCACATCAAGATGCGCGGCCAGCGGAACCAGCGCTTCTTCTGACGCCACGTCCACGTGATGATGTAGCGCAGCCAGAGCCAGCACGCGATAGATTGCTCCCGAATCTAAAAGATGCCATTGCAATGCTTCCGCCATCGCTTTGCACAGAGTCCCTTTCCCTGCGCCACTCGGCCCATCAATGGTGATTACCGGGGCAATTGCCGTCATCTTTTTCTCCTTAAATAAGGCATACCGTTTACATGAACGCCGCGCATTATACGCGTCAACGTGCGCAACTGTTACCTTTGCGTGCAAATTACGGATTGATTGAAGCAGAGTGTAGAAGAAATGAACGGAAGTGTTCGTCAGGAAGCGTAAGGAAATGCCGCATCAGGCGATGCGGCAAGGTGTTATCAGGCCAGTGTGCTAATGCGTGCCAGCTGTTCGAAGTAGTCCGGGAACGTTTTCGCCGTACATTTCGGGTCAAGGATGGTCACAGGCGTGTCTGACAACGCCACCAGCGAGAAGCACATCGCCATACGGTGATCGTTGTAGGTTCCGATCTCGGCAACCTGCAGTTTTGCAGGAGGCGTGATGCGAATGTAGTCTTCGCCCTCTTCCACCTCAGCGCCGACCTTACGCAGCTCAGTCGCCATCGCGAACAGACGGTCAGTCTCTTTTACGCGCCAGTTGTAGATATTACGCAGCGTGGTGGTGCCTTTTGCAAACAGCGCCGCAGTGGCAATGGTCATCGCCGCATCCGGAATATGGTTCATGTCCATGTCGATGGCCTTCAGATCGCCATGGGTACAGGCGATGAAGTCATCACCCCAGGTCACAACCGCGCCCATTTTTTCCAGCACGTCCGCAAAACGGATGTCGCCCTGCACGCTATTGCGACCAATACCGGTGACCTTCACGGTACCGCCTTTGATCGCGCCCGCAGCCAGGAAGTAAGAAGCCGACGAAGCGTCGCCTTCAACCAGATAGCTGCCCGGAGACTGGTACTGCTGTGCCCCACGCACCACGAAGCGCTGATAAGACTGGTTTTCCACCTCGACACCGAAGGTTTTCATCAGGTGCAGCGTGATATCAATATAAGGTTTGGAGACCAGCTCGCCTTTAATCGTAATAACCGTATCCTGCGGTGCCAGCGGCGCGGTCATCAGCAGTGCCGTCAGGAACTGGCTGGAGACGCTGCCGTCAACCTCGACGTGACCGCCGTTAAAACCACCGCGCAGACGCAGTGGCGGATAGTTTTCCTGCTCCAGATACTCAACCTGCGCGCCGCCCTGACGCAGTGCATCCACCAGATGGCCAATCGGACGCTCTTTCATGCGAGGTTCGCCGGTCAGCACAATGTTGTTGCGCCCAAGACACAGGGCCGCCGCCAGCGGACGCATCGCGGTACCCGCATTGCCCAGAAACAGCTCAAGCTCTTCATCCGTCTGCAGCGCGCCGCCGCTGCCGGTCACTTCGCAGCGGGTACGATCGTCGGAGAGAATGTAATGAACACCCAACGCTTTCAGCGCATTGAGCATATGGCGTACGTCATCGCTGTCCAGCAGGTTTGTAAGGACGGTGGTGCCGTTTGCCAGTGCTGCCAGCAGTAGAGCGCGGTTCGAGACACTTTTTGAACCAGGCAGATTAATGGTGCCATCTACCCGCGCGATAGGTTGTAACGTCAGGGATTCCATGAAAACTTAACTCTCAACTCAACATAATAAAAACCCCGCAGCAGGGCTACGGGGGTGAAAACAGCGCTATTAACCGTGGCGACGTTCGAAGTCGATCATGAAATCTGTCAGAGCTTTAACGCCTTCCAGCGGCATCGCGTTATAGATGGAGGCACGCATGCCGCCAACGACACGGTGACCTTTGAGCGAATGCAGGCCTGCCGCGAAGGACTCTTCAAGGAACACTTTATCCAGGCTGCTGTCCGCCAGCTGGAACGGCACGTTCATCCGGGAACGGTTAGCTTTCGCCACATCGTTGCGATAGAAATCGCTTTTGTCGATCACGCCATACAGCAGTTCTGCTTTCTGCTGATTCACCTTGTCCATCTGCGCCACGCCGCCGTTTTGCTTCAGCCATTTGAAGACCAGGCCGGAAAGGTACCAGGCAAACGTCGGTGGGGTGTTGAACATAGAATCGTTGTCGTTCAGCACGGTGTAATCAAGAATCGACGGGCAGGATGTATGTGCTTTACCCAGCAGGTCTTCACGCACGACGACGATAGTCAAACCGGCCGGACCGATATTTTTCTGCGCGCCCGCATAGATAACGCCGTAGCGGCTGACATCAATTGGCGCAGACAGAATGGTGGAGGAGAAGTCGGCGGCAACCACGACATCGCTGCCGAAGTTTGGCGTCTCGTCGATGGCAATCCCGTCAATGGTTTCGTTCGGGCAGTAGTGCAGGTACGCTGCGTTATCAGAAAGCTGCCACTCGCTCATTGGCTTCACGGCGCGCAGGCCATCAACGGTCACTTTTGCGTCGATAACATTCGGCGTGCAGTATTTATGCGCTTCTTTAACGGCGCTTGCCGCCCAGTATCCTGCATCAACGTAGTCTGCCGTCGTTTTGTCACCGAGGATATTCAGCGGAACGCCTGCAAACTGGCCGCGTCCACCGCCGTGGCAGAACAATACTTTGTAGTTCGAGGGAATATTCAGCAGATCGCGAAAATCCTTTTCTGCCTCTTCGGCCACCTGAATAAACTCTTTACCACGGTGGCTGATTTCCATCACCGACGTACCGAGACCGTTCCAGTCACAGAGTTCCTGTTGAGCCTGTTTAAGCACGTCTGCCGGTAACATTGCCGGACCTGAACTGAAATTAAAGACTTGAGCCATTTCCCCTCACCACGCTAAAAGCCATAAGTTATAACTGTGGATATCGGTTTTATCATTCAGTGACACGCGCCGCAATGTCTAAAACTTATGACCCGTGAAATGTGCCCCGCGTCACACAAAACAATCTGCCGCCTCGCCATGACAAAACCGACAAAATGGCTGTCAGGTGATGCGTTTGGCCCGGCTAACCTTCGTCCATTCCGGATTTGCACAGCGGGGGCATAATTGACGATCCCCCGGCTGCATCGCGAGCACATGGCTACATCTCACGCAGGCATACTCGCCTGACTCAGGTACGGTTCTGAAACGCTCGATCAGCATATCCGGCAGGATACACAGTCCCGGCTTCACCTCGTCGTCAGAATAGTAATAGACGCTGATCTGCCCGTTGGTCTCCATGATCGCCAGACGCACCTGCCCGAGCTGTTCAACGCTATTCAGTCGTAGCTCCATAAAGAACTCAAACTCGGTCATATTGGCGCTTTGTACATTTTCCCAGGCCAACTGCCCGTCCTCGACGATAACGACCGGCTTCCCCTCAAGCAGATCTTCCAGCTTTTCGCTTTTCGACATCAGCCACATGACAAGGCGATAAAGAAGCGCCAGTGAAACAAAAACGATAAACACCGGCACCATCGGCACATCATCATAGAAGGCGACATCCCCCGCCGCTGAACCCAGCGTCAGGATGATCAACACCTCAAAGAGCGACATCTGCCGTACGCCGCGACGGCCGGTGATTTTAAGAAACAGGAAGACAAGTACGAAGGTATACAGGCTGCGCAGCGCCACTTCGCCCAGAAATTCAGGAGGAACTTTATCAAACGCCATCCGCTGGAGATCAAATGCTTTCATTTTTCTATGCCTTAACAGTCAGTTACTGCCACTAAGCATAGCCCAGCCATTTATTTTCGCCGAAGATAGCACCCGTCACGCAAAACCCGTATCATTGCGCGCTTTACGTACGATAAAAGTGAACGCCATGACTCAAACGTTTATCCCCGGCAAAGATGCCGCTCTGGAAGATTCCATCGCTCGCTTCCAGCAGAAACTGACCGACCTGGGTTTTAACATCGAAGAAGCCTCCTGGCTCAATCCGGTGCCTCACGTCTGGTCCGTGCATATTCGCGATAAAGACTGTGCCCTGTGCTTTACCAACGGTAAAGGCGCGACAAAAAAAGCGGCACTGGCCTCTGCGCTGGGTGAGTATTTTGAGCGTCTGTCCACCAACTATTTCTTCGCTGACTTCTGGCTGGGCGAGACTATCGCTAACGGCCCGTTCGTTCACTATCCAAATGAAAAATGGTTCCCGCTGACCGAAGACGACGAACTGCCGGAAGGTATTCTCGACTCACGCCTGCGTGCCTTCTACGATCCAGACAACGAACTGACCGCCAGCATGCTGATCGATCTGCAGTCTGGCAATGAAGACCGTGGGATCTGCGCCCTGCCGTTCACCCGCCAGTCTGACGAGCAGACCGTTTATATTCCGATGAACATCGTCGGCAACCTGTATGTGTCCAACGGTATGTCCGCCGGTAACACCCGCAATGAAGCGCGCGTGCAGGGTCTGTCCGAAGTCTTTGAACGCCACATTAAAAACCGCATCATCGCCGAATCCATTAGCCTGCCTGAAATTCCGGCCGACGTGCTGGCGCGCTACCCGGGCGTAGTGGAGTCCATCGCTAAGCTGGAAGCAGAAGGTTTCCCAATCTTTGCCTATGACGGCTCGCTGGGCGGTAAGTACCCGGTTATCTGCGTCGTGCTGTTCAACCCGACAAACGGCACCTGTTTCGCCTCCTTCGGCGCGCACCCTGACTTCGGCGTGGCGCTGGAACGCACCGTCACCGAGCTGCTGCAGGGCCGTAGCCTGAAAGATCTCGACGTATTCACCCCGCCAACGTTTGACGATGAAGAGGTGGCTGAACATACCAACCTCGAAACCCACTTCATTGACTCCAGCGGTTTGATCTCCTGGGATATGTTCAAACAGGACGCAGACTATCCGTTCGTGGACTGGAGCTTTGCAGGGACAACGGAAGAAGAGTTCGCGACGCTGATGGCGATTTTCAAAGCCGAAGACCAGGACGTCTATATCGCCGACTACGAGCACCTGGGCGTCTATGCATGCCGCATTATTGTTCCCGGCATGTCCGACATCTACCCTGCAG
This sequence comes from Enterobacter sp., assembly GCF_977039595.1. Classification (NCBI taxonomy): domain Bacteria; kingdom Pseudomonadati; phylum Pseudomonadota; class Gammaproteobacteria; order Enterobacterales; family Enterobacteriaceae; genus Enterobacter; species Enterobacter sp. The sequence continues at coordinate 3,505 of NZ_CDRQYH010000089.1, read as the reverse complement.
AAGATCTGTGGCTGGCGAATAACAGCATGGGTGCACATCTGCGCGAAACGCTGCTGGCTCTGCCTGGCAGCGAGTGGGAAAAAGAAGATTATCTGAACCTGATCGCCCAACTGGACGAGGAAGGCCACGATGACTTCACCCGCGTACGCGAACTCCTGGGTCTGGCGACCGGTAAAGATAACGGCTGGTATACCCTGCGTATCGGTGAACTGAAAGCGATGCTGGCCCTGGCGGGTGGCGACCTGGATCAGGCCCTGGCCTGGACCGAGTGGACCATGGAGTTCAACCAGTCGGTCTTCTCTGCCGAGCGCACCAACTATTACCGTTGCCTGCAAACCCTGCTGCTGCTGGCACAGGAAGAGGATCGCGAACCGCTGCAATACCTGAATGCTTTCGTGCGCATGTACGGTGCTGAGGCTGTAGAAGCAGCCAGCGCGGCCCTGAGCGGTGAAGCGCCGTTCTATGGCCTGCAGGCTGTTGATAGCGATCTGAAAGCCTTCCCGGCGCACCAGTCGCTGCTGAAGGCCTACGAAAAACTGCAGAAAGCAAAAGCCGCTTACTGGTCAAAATAAGCGCACATAACATTATCAGCAGTAGGCGTATTCAATCGTCTGGGCTATATTACGGGGCAATTTCATTGCCCCGTTTTTTATTTTCTTCGGCAATGACTGTTGATTGTAATAATAAAGTTAAACATGGGTAAATATAATAATATTTACCTGGGCTTTACTGTTACTTTTTATGGTAAATACTCCATATTAATTAACTGTATCCGAGGTGGCTGAACGAAAAAATTCAACTCTTTTCATAACTTTTAAAATTTATTTTTATACGGATAATCAAACACTTACTCCGCATTTGCTGTAAATCCATACACACTGCGGGCCTATAAGCCAGGCGAGATATGATCTATATCAATTTCTCTTCTATAATGCTTTGTTAGTATCTCGTCGCCGACTTAATAAAGAGAGAGTTAGTGTGAAAGCTGACAACCCTTTTGATCTTTTACTCCCTGCTGCGATGGCCAAAGTTGCCGAAGAAGCGGGTGTCTATAAAGCAACGAAACACCCGATGAAGACGTTCTATCTGGCGATCACGGCTGGTGTGTTCATCTCTATCGCTTTCGTCTTCTACATCACCGCCACCACCGGTACTGCCGGAATGCCTTTCGGTATGGCCAAACTGATTGGCGGCATTTGTTTCTCACTGGGTCTGATTCTCTGCGTCATCTGCGGCGCCGACCTCTTCACCTCAACGGTGCTGATTGTCGTGGCAAAGGCTAGCGGAAGAATTACCTGGGGTCAGCTGGCACGTAACTGGCTTAATGTTTACGTGGGTAACCTGGTTGGCTGTCTGCTCTTTGTTTTGTTGATGTGGCTTTCTGGCGAGTACATGACCGCCAACGGTGGCTGGGGCCTTAACGTCCTGCAAACCGCCGACCACAAAATGCACCACACATTTATCGAAGCCGTTGCTCTCGGCATCCTCGCTAACCTGATGGTCTGCCTGGCTGTATGGATGAGCTACTCGGGTCGTAGCCTGATGGACAAAGCCTTAATTATGGTTCTGCCGGTTGCGATGTTTGTTGCCAGCGGCTTTGAGCACAGTATCGCGAATATGTTCATGATCCCAATGGGCATTGTCATCCGCGACTTTGCGAGCCCGGAGTTCTGGACCGCAGTTGGTTCATCCCCGGAAAGTTTCTCACACCTGACTATTATGAATTTCATTACTGATAACCTGATCCCTGTCACTATCGGGAACATTATCGGTGGGGGTCTGTTAGTTGGGTTGACATACTGGGTCATTTACCTGCGTGGCGACGATCATCATTGATGGTTTTCTCAGGCAGTAAATAAAAAATCCACTTAAGAAGGTAGGTGTTACATGTCCGAGCTTAATGAAAAGTTAGCCACAGCCTGGGAAGGTTTTGCGAAAGGTGACTGGCAGAATGAAGTAAACGTACGTGACTTCATTCAGAAAAACTATACCCCGTATGAAGGTGACGAATCCTTCCTGGCTGGCGCAACTGACGCGACAACCAAGCTGTGGGACAGCGTAATGGAAGGCGTTAAACTGGAAAACCGCACTCACGCGCCAGTTGATTTTGACACCTCCGTTGCTTCCACCATCACTTCTCACGATGCTGGCTATATCAACAAAGCCCTTGAGAAAATCGTTGGTCTGCAGACTGAAGCACCACTGAAACGCGCAATCATCCCGTTTGGTGGTATTAAAATGGTTGAAGGTTCCTGCAAAGCGTATAACCGCGAGCTGGACCCAATGCTGAAAAAAATCTTCACCGAATACCGCAAAACCCACAACCAGGGCGTATTCGATGTTTACACCAAAGACATTCTGAACTGCCGTAAATCTGGCGTTCTGACTGGTCTGCCAGATGCGTATGGCCGTGGCCGTATCATCGGTGACTACCGTCGCGTTGCGCTGTACGGTATCGACTTCCTGATGAAAGACAAGTACGCGCAGTTTGTTTCCCTGCAGTCCGATCTGGAAAACGGCGTAAACCTGGAAGCGACTATCCGTCTGCGTGAAGAGATCGCTGAACAGCACCGCGCGCTGGGTCAGATCAAAGAGATGGCTGCTAAATACGGCTGCGATATCTCTGGTCCTGCTACCAACGCTCAGGAAGCTATCCAGTGGACCTACTTCGGCTACCTGGCCGCTGTTAAGTCTCAGAACGGCGCAGCAATGTCCTTCGGTCGCGTATCCACCTTCCTGGATGCTTACATCGAACGTGACCTGAAAGCAGGCAAAATCACCGAGCAAGACGCTCAGGAAATGATTGACCACCTGGTCATGAAACTGCGTATGGTTCGCTTCCTGCGTACTCCTGAATATGATGAACTGTTCTCTGGTGACCCAATCTGGGCAACAGAATCTATCGGCGGTATGGGCGTTGACGGCCGTACTCTGGTGACCAAAAACAGCTTCCGCTTCCTGAACACCCTGTACACCATGGGTCCTTCTCCGGAGCCGAACATCACCGTTCTGTGGTCTGAAAAACTGCCTCTGAACTTCAAGAAATTCGCCGCTAAAGTGTCCATCGATACCTCTTCTCTGCAGTACGAGAACGATGACCTGATGCGTCCGGACTTCAACAACGACGATTACGCTATCGCTTGCTGCGTAAGCCCAATGGTTGTTGGTAAACAAATGCAGTTCTTCGGTGCGCGTGCAAACCTGGCGAAAACCATGCTGTACGCTATCAATGGCGGCGTTGATGAAAAACTGAAAATGCAGGTTGGTCCTAAATCTGAGCCGATCAAAGGCGACGTTCTGAACTTCGACGAAGTCATTGACCGCATGGATCACTTCATGGACTGGCTGGCTAAGCAGTACGTCACTGCACTGAACGTTATCCACTACATGCACGACAAGTACAGCTACGAAGCCTCTCTGATGGCGCTGCACGACCGTGACGTTATCCGCACCATGGCGTGTGGTATCGCTGGTCTGTCCGTTGCTGCTGACTCCCTGTCTGCAA
>NZ_CDRQYH010000088.1:0-13605 GCF_977039595.1 Enterobacter sp. | reverse complement strand
AGAAACACCGCCGAGATCTCCGCCATCCACCAGCCCAGCACCGCCACGCCGTGAATCATTACCGCGAAGGCGAGGGCAAAAATCACCAGGATGATTTTGCGCACCGGGGTAAATTCCAGGGACTGCTCCCCTTTGTTGCCGAGGAAATGGGCGCGGTTCTCCTCCTGCTTGTCGGCGACGATCGACAGCGACGGATCCTGGCGGACTTTGCGGGCATAGCGCATCACCCACGCCACGCAGATGACCCAGCCAATCACCAGCAGCGCGATGCGCAACATGATGCCGTTGGTGAAGGGGATCCCGGCGGCGTTGGCAGCGATCACCGTGGCAAACGGGTTAATGGTGGAGCCGAGCGTGCCGATCCCCGCGCCGAGCAGCACGGTGGAGGCGGCGACAACCGGGTCGAACCGGGCGGCCAGCATTACCGGCACCAGCAGGGTGTAGAAGGGCAGCGACTCCTCGGCCATGCCGTAAATCGTGCCGCCTGCGGCAAACAGCGCCATCAGGATCGGGATCATCCACTCTTCGCGTCCGCACAGCCGGGTGGTGACGCGCTCGATCCCGGCGTCAATCGCCCCGGTTTTGGTGACGATCCCGAGAAATCCCCCGATGATCAGAATAAACAGCGCCACGTCGATCGCCCCGGCCTGGCCGGAAACCGGATCGTACAGCCCGGCGATGGGCGCCATCAGGACGGAAACCAGCCCCTGCGGATGTGCCGCCACGTGCGCGTAGGTGCCGGCAATCGGGACTTCTTTACCGAGGGTTTCGTTCATCGCCATCTGGTACTGACCGGCGGGGACGACCCAGCTCAGCGCCGCCACAACGGCAATCAGGAAAAAGAGAATGGTGTAAGCGGAGGGAAACTTGAACTTGCCCATGATGTTCTCCTTAAACCCGGCGCACCCGCGGCGCGCCGGGCGGTGATTAGTCGCCGAGTGTCGCCACCATGACCGCTTTGATGGTGTGCATGCGGTTCTCTGCTTCGTCAAAGACGATGGAATTCGGCGATTCGAAGACCTCTTCCGTCACTTCCAGCCCCTTCAGGCCGTACGCCATCTCGATCTCGCGGCCCACTTTGGTGTGTTCGTTGTGGAACGCCGGCAGGCAGTGCATGAATTTGACGTTCGGGTTGCCGGTGGCCTTCATCACCTGGGCGTTAATTTGATATGGCTTCATCAGGCTGACGCGCTCGGCCCAGGCTTCCTTCGGCTCGCCCATGGAGACCCACACGTCGGTGTAGAGGAAATCGGTCCCCTGCACGCCTTCTTCCACGTCGTCGGTGAGGGTGATGCGCGCGCCCGTCTCTTTCGCGATGGCGCGGCACTGTTCAACCAGCCCCGCTTCCGGCCAGAAGGATTTCGGCGCGACGAGGCGGATATCCATCCCCATCTTGGCCGCGCCTACCATCAGGGAATTGCCCATGTTGTTGCGCGCGTCGCCGAGATAGGCAAAGCTCAGCTCCGGCAGGGTTTTGCCCGGGGAGTGCTCCAGCATGGTCATTAGATCGGCGAGGATTTGCGTTGGGTGAAACTCGTCGGTCAGGCCGTTCCATACCGGCACGCCCGCGTACTCGCCAAGCTCTTCGACGATGGCCTGGCCGTAGCCGCGGTACTCGATGCCGTCATACATGCGGCCCAGCACGCGGGCGGTGTCCTTCATCGACTCTTTATGGCCGATCTGCGATCCGCTTGGGCCGAGATAGGTCACCTGCGCGCCCTGGTCGAACGCGCCCACTTCGAAGGCGCAGCGGGTGCGGGTGGAGGTTTTTTCAAAGATCAGGGCGATGTTTTTCCCGACCAGGGTTTGCTTCTCGCGCCCGGCTTTTTTGGCGGCCTTCAGCTCGATGGCGAGGTCGATCAGGTACTGGATCTCCGCCGGGGTATAGTCCAGCAGTTTCAGGAAGTTGCGGTTTTTCAGGTTGATGGTCATGGCTAAATCCTTTTTAAAATGAGTGTTCAGTTACGAATCAACGTACCTTTCTCGCCTGCCAGGATCTCCGCGCCGTCGGCCAGCGCGCCGATCCCGGCAATGCCGTTACAGGCTTCAACGAACTCGCGGCAGGCGGCCACTTTTGGCCCCATCGATCCGGCGTCGAACTGCATGCCCCTGAGCAGTTCCGGCGTCACCTGCGCCAGCGGGCGCTGGGTCGGTTTGCCCCAGTCGAGGTACACCGCGTTGGCATCGGTCAGGATCAGCAGGGCATCGGCTTCGATCTGGCGCGCCAGCAGGGCGGCGGAGAGGTCTTTGTCGATCACTGCCTCAATGCCGCGATAGCCGTTGGCGTTCTCCACCACCGGCACGCCGCCGCCGCCGTTGCAGATCACCAGGTGGTCGCGCTGAATAAGCGCCGTGATGGCGTCGCTCTCGACGATCCGCTTCGGCTGCGGAGAGGGCACCACGCGGCGGACGTAGCTGCCGTCGGCCCTGAACACCCAACCTTTCTCCGTCGCCAGCGTTTTTGCCTGGGCTTCGCTGTACACCGGGCCGATGTACTTGGTCGGGTTGCTGAAGGCCGGGTCGGCGGCGTCCACTTCTACCTGGGTGAGCAGAACGCTCACCTCGCGCTGCGGCAGATTGTTTTTCAGTGCCTGCTGGAGCATGTAGCCGATCATTCCCTGGCTTTCGGCGCCGAGAACGTCCAGCGGGTAGGGCGTGACTTTGTCGTAGGCACTGTTCTGCAGCGCCAGAAGCCCGACCTGCGGCCCGTTGCCGTGCACCAGCACCACGCGCCACTGTTCTGTTAATCCGGCGATGGTGCGGGCGGCCTGCTCAATGTTCTGGCGCTGGATCTCCGCTTCCAGCGGCTCGCCGCGCTTGAGCAGCGCGTTGCCGCCCAGGGCCACAACCAGAGTGGGTTTTCGTTCCATGATGGCTCCTTTAAATTCCGTCGCGTTCAAGCGGGCAGCTCATGCAGCGCGCGCCGCCGCGGCCGCGTCCGAGTTCGTCGCCCGGAATGGGCAGCACGGTGATACCCGCTTTGTCGTATTTCTCGTTGGTCCATACGTTGCGCTCGTAGCCGATCACCACGCCGGGGCGGATGGTCAGGACGTTATTGGCGTCGTTCCACTGCTCGCGTTCGGCCTCAAAGGCGTCGCCGCCGGTGGTGATCAGACGCACCTGGTTAATGCCGAGCGCTTTCTCGATGGCGTGCAGCAGGTCGGTTTCCTGCGTGCGCAGCAGGCCGCCGCGTCCGTCCGGGGTGAGCGTCCAGCACTGGGCGTCCTTGCGCACCACTTCCGGGTAGACGGAGAAGGTGTCCACGTCGATGTGGGTCATGACGGTGTCGAGGTGCATGCAGGAGCGGTGTTTTGGCAGCTCAACGGCGATCACGCGCTCGGCCTGGCGGTGTTTGAACAGGCTGTTGGCGAGGAACTCCACGCCCTGCGGGGTGGTGCGTTCAGACATGCCGATCAGGACCGCGCCGCGGCCAATGACTAATACGTCGCCGCCTTCTAAAGTGGCGTGGTCGTAATTAATATTCTCGTCGCCGAAATACTTAATAAAATCGCCGTCGGCGAACGCCGGGTGCCAGCGATATATTGCCCGCAGGTTATTGGTTTAACGCTGACGGGCCGGTTTGGCCATTGGGTTAATAGAGACGCCGTTATAGATCCAGCAGGAGGTATCGCGGGTAAATAAATGGTTCGGCAGCGGCTTCATAATAAAATCATTCGCCGTGTGGGTATCGACCACCATATTTTTAATTGCTGCCGGAATTTCACCGTAGGTTAATCCGCCGCTTAATCTGCGCGCCAGTTCGCGGTGCGGCATATCCGCCAGCCAGCCGCGGACATCGCCGGCAAAGGTGGGGCCGAGGCGGTAGTCGGAGATTTGCGTATCCAGCAGCCAAGCCTTCGCCTCTGAAATATCAAGGGTTTGTGTCAGAAGGTCGGTCAACAGCAGGACTTCCACACCCTGCTCGCGCAGCGTGTTTGCGAAAATGTCATGCTCTTCACCCGCACGCTCAACCGAGAGCACGTCATCGAAAAGCAGCTCCTGGCAATTCGATGGCGTTAAGCGTTTCAGACTTAAATTTGGGCGGTGCAGCATAACGCTACGCAATTGACCAATTTCAGAACCGACGTAATGCTTTTCCATAATTATTCCTTTAACTGTTTTTCAGAATAAAAAGGGCATGCGCCATGTGATGAATTTAATTTCATGGCGGCTAAGCTCAATTGATTTCGTGATTCATACTAGGCAGTTAAATAATCTGTATTGTGATATTGCTCACGTGAAAATGGATATTAAGGGGTTTGTTTTCATTTGCATGATTCGCATCAGATAATGATTAATTTCATATTATTGAAGGGTGAATAGCTAAGCATGATCCGGTGGCATTATTTGAGGTTGTTATTATTTTGTAGACTTTAATATTTTGACATGTATTGTTATGTGGTTGATTTTAAACAATAAGTTTCATAGGAAAGAATGGCTATGCAATTAACGTAATTAACTATTTTTGACTTAAGAAAAATCAATAAATAATTATGGTTTTTTAGAGCAAATTATCAAAACAGTAAAGTGTGAGGCGGCAACGGGTTTTGTTAATTAAAGAGCATGATCAAGAGGTTAGAACAGCCGCGCGATAAGCGCCGATCGAGGTTATGCATAACCCCTGCATAATTGCCTGGGCAGGATTAACAGCAAATTAACACCATTCCCGATAAACATGCGCTCGCGCAAACCTCGTCCAAAAAGGGCTGGTATGGCAGACGGGATTCTCGTATAAAAGGTAAAAATGAAACGTTGTTTTATATCGAGGGTTTTCTGATGATTATCGGCAACATCCACCATCTGCAGTCCTGGCTACCTGACGAACTGCGACAGGCCATCGAGCATATTAAAGTCCACGTCACCGACGCGACGCCGCTCGGCAAGCACGACGTCAACGGCAACAGCCTGTTTTATCTTGTGTCAGAAGACATGACCCAGCCGTTCGCCGAGCGCCGCGCCGAGTACCACGCGCGCTATCTGGATATTCAGATCGTGATGAAGGGGCAGGAAGGGATGACCTTCAGCACCCTGCCGCCCGGCGCGCCTGATACCGACTGGCTGGCGGACAAAGACATCGCGTTCCTGCCGGAAGGCGAGCAGGAGAAAACCGTGGTGCTGAGCGAAGGTGATTTTGTGGTGTTCTGGCCGGGTGAGGTGCACAAGCCGCTGTGCGCGGTGGGCGCGCCGGCGAAGGTGCGAAAAGTTGTGGTGAAGATGCTTGTAGAGTAAGAACCCCCTCACCCCGAACCTCTCTCTACAGGGGAGAGGTTCGGGGTGAGGGGCAATATGTGATCCAGCTTAAATTTCCCGCACTCCCTCTTCATCTCTCATTTACCTGCGCTTTTCCTGCGTCATAGTATGATCGTTAATTTAATGAACGCTGTTCTATAATGTAGAACAAAATGATTCAGCAAGGAGATCTCATGCCGCAGTCCGCGTTGTTTACGGGAATCATTCCCCCTGTCTCCACCATTTTTTCCGCCGATGGCCAGCTCGATAAGCAGGGCACCGCCGCGCTGATCGACGATCTGATCGCGGCAGGCGTTGACGGCCTGTTCTTCCTGGGCAGCGGCGGCGAGTTCTCCCAGCTCAGCGCCGAAGAGCGTAAAACCATTGCCCAATTTGCTATCGATCGCGTCGATCGTCGCGTACCGGTGCTGATCGGCACCGGCGGCACCAACGCCCGGGAAACCATTGAGCTCAGCCAGCACGCGCAGCAGGCGGGGGCGGACGGCATCGTGGTGATCAACCCCTACTACTGGAAAGTGTCGGAAGCGAACCTGATCTGCTATTTCGAGCAGGTGGCCGACAGCGTCACGCTGCCGGTAATGCTCTATAACTTCCCGGCGCTGACCGGGCAGGATCTGACCCCGGCGCTGGTGAAAACCCTCGCCGACTCGCGCAGCAACATTATCGGCATCAAAGACACCATCGACTCCGTCGCCCACCTACGCAGCATGATCCACACCGTTAAAGCCGCCCATCCGCACTTCACCGTGCTGTGCGGCTACGACGATCATCTGTTTAATACCCTGCTGCTCGGCGGCGACGGGGCGATCTCGGCCAGCGGCAACTTTGCCCCACAGGTGTCGGTGAATCTTCTGAAAGCCTGGCGGGATAAAGACGTGGCGAAAGCGGCTGAGTATCATCAGACCCTGCTGCAAATCCCGCAGATGTATCAGCTGGATACGCCGTTTGTGAACGTCATTAAAGAGGCGATAGCGCTCTGCGGTCGCCCGATCTCCACGCACGTGCTGCCGCCCGCCTCGCCGCTGGACGAGCCGCGCAAGGCGCAGCTGAAAACCCTGCTGCAACAGCTCAAGCTCTGCTGAGCCGGACGATAACCATGGCCATCGAGAAAATTTTCACCCCACAGGACGATGCGTTTTATGCGGTGATCACCCATGCCGCGGGGCCGCAGGGCGCGCTGCCGCTGACCCCGCAGATGCTGATGGAATCCCCCAGCGGCAACCTGTTCGGCATGACGCAGAACGCCGGGATGGGCTGGGACGCCAATAAGCTGACCGGCAAAGAGGTGCTGATTATCGGCACCCAGGGCGGCATCCGCGCCGGGGACGGACGCCCGGTTGCGCTGGGCTACCACACCGGGCACTGGGAAATCGGTATGCAGATGCAGGCGGCGGCGAAGGAGATCACGCGCAACGGCGGGATCCCGTTTGCTGCCTTCGTCAGCGATCCGTGCGACGGGCGTTCTCAGGGCACACACGGCATGTTCGACTCCCTGCCGTACCGTAACGATGCGGCGATCGTGTTTCGCCGTCTGATCCGCTCTCTGCCCACGCGGCGGGCGGTGATCGGCGTCGCCACCTGTGATAAAGGGCTGCCCGCCACCATGATTGCCCTGGCCTCGATGCACGACCTGCCGACCATTCTGGTGCCGGGCGGGGCGACGCTGCCGCCGACCGTGGGGGAAGACGCGGGCAAGGTGCAGACCATCGGCGCGCGCTTTGCCAACCACGAACTCTCCCTGCAGGAGGCCGCCGAGCTGGGCTGTCGCGCCTGCGCGTCGCCGGGCGGTGGGTGTCAGTTCCTCGGCACGGCGGGTACCTCGCAGGTGGTCGCGGAAGCGCTGGGGCTGGCGCTGCCGCACTCCGCGCTGGCTCCGTCCGGGCAGGCGGTGTGGCTGGAGATCGCCCGCCAGTCGGCGCGGGCGGTCAGTGAGCTGGATAACCGCGGCATCACCACGCGCGATATCCTTACCGACAAAGCCATCGAAAACGCGATGGTGATCCACGCGGCGTTCGGCGGCTCCACCAATTTACTGCTGCACATTCCGGCCATCGCCCACGCGGCGGGCTGCACGATCCCGGATGTTGAACACTGGACGCGCGTTAACCGCAGGGTGCCGCGCCTGGTCAGCGTGCTGCCCAACGGCCCGGACTATCATCCGACCGTGCGCGCCTTCCTGGCGGGCGGCGTGCCGGAGGTGATGCTCCATCTGCGCGATCTCGGCCTGCTGCACCTCGATGCCATGACCGTGACCGGCCAGACGGTCGGCGAGAACCTCGACTGGTGGCAGGCGTCCGAACGCCGGGCGCGCTTCCGCCAGTGCCTGCGTGAGCAGGACGGCGTGGAGCCGGATGACGTGATCCTGCCGCCGGAGAAGGCAAAAGCGAAAGGGCTGACCTCAACGGTTTGCTTCCCGACGGGCAACATCGCGCCGGAAGGTTCGGTGATCAAGGCCACGGCGATCGATCCGTCGGTCGTCGGTGAAGATGGCGTTTACCGCCACACCGGCCGGGCGAGGGTGTTTGTCTCGGAAGCGCAGGCAATCAAGGCCATCAAGCGGGAAGAGATCAAGCAGGGCGATATCATGGTGGTGATCGGCGGCGGGCCGTCCGGCACCGGCATGGAAGAGACCTACCAGCTTACCTCCGCGCTGAAGCATATCTCGTGGGGCAAGACGGTATCGTTAATCACCGATGCGCGCTTCTCGGGCGTGTCGACAGGCGCCTGCTTCGGCCACGTGTCGCCGGAGGCGCTGGCGGGCGGGCCGATTGGCAAGCTGCGCGATAATGACATTATCGAGATAGCCGTCGACCGACTGACATTAACGGGCAGCGTGAATTTTATCGGCACCGCGGACAACCCGCTGACGCCGGAGGAGGGCGCGCGCGAGCTGGCAATGCGGCAGACGCACCCGGACCTGCACGCCCACGACTTTTTGCCGGACGACACCCGGCTGTGGGCAGCATTACAGTCGGTCAGCGGCGGTACCTGGAAAGGCTGTATTTATGACACCGATAAAATTATCGAGGTAATTAACGCCGGTAAAAAAGCGCTCGGTATTTAATTATTTTTCACGAGATTGTCGTCTACGGAATATATTCCGTGGACGGCTTTTGCTTGTCTTTATTTTATCAATCTAAACAATAAGTTGAGATATATCGTTGGCGTCACAAAAGCAAAATAACGTAATTCAGAAATAAGATATGACCATTGCTGGTTAATTGAGCAGCTCATTACACTCCATTAACACGATGTTGTAATTCAGCACACTATATAAGGGTGTAATTCTGATGACGCAATTAACCATGAAAGACAAAATTGGCTACGGGCTGGGTGACACCGCCTGCGGCTTCGTCTGGCAGGCCACGATGTTCCTGCTGGCCTATTTCTACACCGACGTCTTCGGCCTGTCGGCGGGCATTATGGGCACGCTGTTTTTAATCTCCCGCGTACTCGACGCCGTGACCGACCCGCTGATGGGGCTACTGGTCGACCGTACCCGCACGCGGCACGGCCAGTTCCGCCCGTTCCTGCTGTGGGGTGCCATCCCGTTCGGCATCGTCTGCGTGCTGACCTTCTACACGCCGGACTTCTCCGCGCAGGGTAAAATCATCTACGCCTGCGTGACCTACATTCTCCTGACCCTGGTCTACACCTTCGTTAACGTGCCGTACTGTGCCATGCCGGGCGTCATCACCGCCGACCCGAAAGAGCGCCACGCCCTGCAGTCCTGGCGCTTCTTCCTGGCGGCGGCGGGATCGCTCGCCATCAGCGGCATCGCCCTGCCGCTGGTGAGCATCATCGGCAAAGGGAACGAGCAGGTGGGCTATTTCGGCGCCATGTGCGTGCTGGGCCTGATCGGCGTGGTGCTGCTCTACGTCTGCTTCTTTACCACCAAAGAACGCTACACCTTTGACGTGCAGCCGGGCTCGTCGGTATCCAAAGATCTCAAGCTGCTGCTCGGCAATAGCCAGTGGCGCATCATGTGCGCGTTCAAGATGATGGCCACCTGTTCCAACGTGGTGCGCGGCGGGGCGACGCTCTACTTCGTCAAATACGTGATGGATCACCCGGAGATGGCGACCCAGTTCTTACTCTACGGCAGCCTCGCCACCATGTTTGGCTCGCTCTGTTCGTCCCGTCTGCTGGGACGCTTCGACCGCGTCACCGCCTTCAAGTGGATCATCGTCGCCTACTCGCTCATCAGCCTGCTGATTTTCGTCACCCCGGCGGAGCATATCGCCCTGATTTTCGCCCTCAACATCCTGTTCCTGTTCGTCTTTAACACCACCACGCCGCTGCAGTGGCTGATGGCCTCTGACGTGGTGGATTACGAGGAGAGCCGCAGCGGTCGCCGCCTCGACGGGCTGGTGTTCTCCACCTACCTGTTCAGCCTGAAGATTGGCCTGGCGATTGGCGGGGCGGTGGTGGGCTGGATCCTGGCGTACGTCAACTATTCCGCCAGCAGCAGCGTGCAGCCGGTCGAGGTTCTTACCACCATCAAAATTCTGTTCTGCGTGGTGCCGGTGGTGCTCTACGCGGGCATGTTCATCATGCTGTCGTTCTACAAGCTCACCGACGCCCGCGTGGAGGCCATCAGCCAGCAGCTGATCAAGCACCGCGCGGCGCAGGGCGATGCCGTTCCCGACGCTGCGACAGCCGCATCCCATTAACCGGAGGCAATATGGAAATCACTAACCCAATCCTGACCGGCTTCAATCCGGACCCGTCCCTGTGCCGCCAGGGCGAGGACTACTACATCGCCACCTCCACCTTCGAGTGGTTCCCGGGCGTGCGCATCTACCACTCCCGCGACCTGAAAAACTGGTCGCTGGTCAGCACCCCGCTGGACCGCGTGTCGATGCTGGACATGAAGGGCAACCCGGACTCCGGCGGCATCTGGGCGCCGTGCCTGAGCTACGCCGACGGCAGGTTCTGGCTGCTCTACACCGACGTGAAGATTGTCGACTCGCCGTGGAAAAACGGCCGCAACTTCCTGGTTACCGCGCCCTCCATTGAGGGGCCATGGAGCGAGCCGATCCCGATGGGCAACGGCGGGTTTGACCCGTCCCTGTTCCATGACGACGATGGCCGCAAATATTACCTCTACCGCCCGTGGGGGCCGCGCCACCACAGCAACCCGCACAACACCATCGTGATGCAGGAGTTTGACCCGCAGACCGGCACGCTCTCGCCGGAGCGTAAAACGCTTTTTACCGGCACTCCGCTCTGCTACACCGAGGGCGCGCACCTGTATCGCCACGCGGGATGGTACTACCTGATGGTTGCCGAAGGCGGCACCAGCTACGAGCACGCGGTTGTGGTGCTGCGTTCCAAAAACATCGACGGGCCGTACGAGCTGCACCCGGACGTGACGATGATGACCAGCTGGCATCTGCCGGAGAACCCGCTGCAGAAGAGTGGCCACGGCTCGCTGCTGCAGACCCACACCGGAGAGTGGTATATGGCCTACCTCACCAGCCGCCCGCTGCGCCTGCCCGGCGTGCCGCTGCTGGCCTCCGGCGGACGCGGCTACTGCCCGCTGGGGCGCGAGACCGGCATCACCCGCATTGAATGGCGCGACGGCTGGCCGTACGTGGAAGGCGGCAAGCACGCGCAGCTGACCGTGAAAGGCCCGCAGATTGCCGAGCAGCCCGCTGCCGTTCAGAACGGCTGGCGGGACGATTTCGACGCCAGTTCGCTTGACCCGGAGCTGCAGACCCTGCGCATTCCGTTCGACGACACCCTCGGCTCGCTCACCGCGCGCCCGGGCTACTTGCGGCTCTATGGCAACGACTCGCTCAACTCGACCTTTACCCAGTCGACCGTGGCGCGCCGCTGGCAGCACTTCGCTTTCCGCTCAGAAACGCGGATGCAGTTCTCGCCGGTCCACTTCCAGCAGAGCGCGGGGCTGACCTGCTACTACAACAGCAAAAACTGGAGCTATTGCTTTGTGGACTACGAGGAGGGGAAGGGGAGAACCATTAAGGTGATCCAGCTCGACCACAACGTGCCGTCGTGGCCGCTGCACGAGCAGTCGATTCCGGTGCCGGAACATGCGGAGAGCGTATGGCTGCGCGTGGACGTGGATACGCTGGTCTACCGCTACAGCTACTCGTTCGACGGCGAGACGTGGCACGCCGTGCCGGTGACGTATGAGGCCTGGAAGCTGTCGGATGACTACATCGGCGGGCGCGGCTTCTTTACCGGCGCGTTTGTGGGGCTGCACTGCGAGGACATCAGCGGCGACGGCTGCCACGCAGACTTTGACTACTTCACCTACGAGCCGGTTTAACGGCTCAGGCCGGGTAGCCCAGCGCGCGTGACAGCTGGAGCCCGGCCTGCTGAAGCTGCTCGCGGAAGCGGGCCAGCTCTGCGTCGTCCACGCGGGAGGTCAGCGTCGACAGGCTCAGGGCGGCAATCACGCGGGATTCATGGTTCCACACCGGCACCGCCACGCAGCGCACGCCCTGCTCGTTCTCTTCGCTATCCAGGGCGTAACCCTGCTCGCGGGTCTGCGCCAGGGCGGCCATTAGCTCTTCACGAGAGGCGAGGGTGGAAGGGGTATAGGTGGTGTACTGATAGCCCTCCAGCAAGGTGTTCAGCTCGGCCTCGCCCAGCCAGGCAATCAACACCTTGCCGATGGCGGTGGCGTGAACCGGCAGGCGGCGGCCAATGCGCGAATAGGCGATGGCGGCCAGCTTGCCTTCAATCTTCTCGATATAGACCCCTTCACGCCCGTCCAGAATCCCCAGATGGGTGGTCTGCCCGGTACGTTGGGACAGCTCCGTCAGCCAGCCTTTCGCCTTCTGACGAATATCGATGGAGCCCACGACAAAATGACCGCGCTCGACCAGCTTCATGCCGAGGCGATACTTGCCGTTCTCCGGGTTCTGATCGATATAGCCGTGAAGCTGCAGGGTTTTCAGCAGCGAGTGGAGGGTACTCTTGCTCAGCCCCATCAGTTTGCTGATGTCGGTGATCTTAAGCTCGGTGGCCTGCTCGTTGAACAGGTCGAGGATCTGCAAAGCACGTTCAACAGACTGAATAATCGGCATAATGCTGGTATGTCCACGCTGGAATTAAGGCGAAAACGTACCTTTTTCAGGGTGAAAAATCAATTGAGTAGAGCGGGTTGTGGGAGAAAGGGCATCAGGCCGCAGCGCCACCCGGCAACAAAGGCGGCTACATTATTGTTAGCGGGGACATCAATTATTATCCCGAGCTGCGACAGACTGGATTTTCCAGACCCCATCTTCTTTAACCATGCAATCAATGACTGTGTGCTGGGTATTTTTGCCAAACGTGATATTCACGTTTACACAGACCGGGTCTGAATCATACGAATCAATAGCCACATTCTCAGCCCAGTCCTCGCCGATATATTGCGATTTCATAAAAAAATCAGCCTCGTAAAATTCAGCGTCGGCATAACGGGGATCGGCTGCATGACGTAATTTTTTCATGGTGCTGGCCGTAACGAACTTATCGATTTCATTTCCCTGTTGAATAGGATAGCGATCGTTGTTCACCTGTTTGACGTACCAGCGATTGAATTCAAGGGCGCGCTGCATCGGTATCTGAAAATCTTCGGCCCCCAATGCTGCTGTGCTGAATAATACAATTAAGATGAGCTTATTCATATTAATAATGCCTGTATAAGGTGACGGCTGGCTGGAGTTGGCGATACGTTGGCCCCGGGTACATTGTTCTCTGTTTAAAATCTGAATACCAGGTTCCAGCGCCATCGTAAATACAGACATGCCCGTACTGATTCGGGCCGGGCAAGGCATCAATCACCGCGATATCCCCCTCTATAGGAGTGCCATAGACTTTTGTGAACCCTGCTTTTTCAAGAGAACGCCAGAAATCCTTAGCGTTTGCCCCTTCGATTTTAAGCCCTCCGGTTCGAATGGCGGCGGCGATTGCGCGAGCGCAATAGTGTCCAGTATGGGTTAGTGCGTGGCTACGGGCGTATGACACAGCTTCATGCTTATTCCATGACATAAATAATCCTTATTAACGAAATGCAGCAATAAGGAAATATTACGCCGATAATATACGGTGTTTTGTAATTGATAATGACCTGATATTAACCATTATCTACTCAGTAAATAATGGTTAATAAAAACATAAATTCTTATTATGGTTAATGCCTATCTGAGAAAGCGTCAGTAAAATGTATTTTTCTGTCAGACTATAACGCTGTTGTCGTTTTTAGGGTTTTCTCGGCTTTGTTGAATAAATCGAACTTTTGCTGAGTTGAAGGATCAGATCACGTATCTTCCCGACAACGCAGACCGTTCCGTGGCAAAGCAAAAGTTCAAAATCACCAACTGGCCCACCTACAATAAA
>NZ_CDRQYH010000087.1:0-13660 GCF_977039595.1 Enterobacter sp. | reverse complement strand
TCTGACGGCGCTTAGTGCTGAATTCACTATCGGCGAAGGTGAGTTGATGGCTCATGATGTCCCTCTGGGATGCGCTCCGGATGAATATGATGATCTCATATCAGGAACTTGTTCGCACCTTCCCTAAAACTTAATGCTATTTTTAAACGCCAGTTTTAATAAAACGGCGCTGGTCCGATATATCCTGTATCGTCATGCCTGGTGGTGGGAAGTACGTAAAAACAGCAAAAAAGCAAATTTTGTTTTTTTATCGTTTTCGGGCTCATCCGGGATGATGGCGCGAAAAGCTATGTCCAGTAATTAAAGACAATATATCGTATCTTCACAAATAAATATGGCGGGAAACCCCGCCATATTGCTGTTTATTTATTGTCACTCGCGACGCGAATCACGACTTTGCCGAAGTTTCGTCCTTCCAGCAGGCCAATCAGCGCCTCGGGGGCGTTCTCCAGCCCGTCCGTTACCTGTTCGCGATAGTGGATTTTCCCCTCCTGCACCCAGCGCCCCATCTCTTCCTGGAACTCCTTAATGCGGTGCCCGTAATCCTGTCCGATGATAAAGCCCTGCATACGAATGCGTTTCTTCAGGATGGTCGCCATCAGAAGCGGCAGGCGATCCGGCCCCTCGGGCAAGCCCGTCGCATTGTAGCCGCTTACCAGACCGCATACCGGCACGCGCGCGGAGGTATTGAGTAACGGCAGCACGGCGTCAAATACTTTTCCGCCGACGTTTTCATAATAGACATCAATTCCTTTCGGGCAGGCGTGCTTCAGCTGGTCGGCAAAATCGGCCGCGTGATGATCCAGACACAGGTCAAACCCCAGAACCTCAACGGCATGGCGGCATTTCTCCGCGCCACCGGCCACACCAACCACCCGACAACCCTTGATTTTGCCGATCTGCCCGACGGTCGCGCCAACCGGACCGGTCGCCGCAGCCACCACCAGCGTTTCACCCGCTTTCGGTTGCCCGATATCCAGTAGCCCCATATAGGCGGTAAAGCCCGGCATACCCAGTATCCCCAGCGACCAGGAAGGATGAGACGGATTTTCGCCCAGCTTCACAAGGCCGCTGCCGTCCGAGAGTTCATACTCCTGCCAGCCGCTGTAGCCCAGCACCCATTCACCCGGTTTGAAATCGGGATGATTTGACTGCTCAACCCGGCTGACCGTTCCCCCCACCATCACCGCACCCAGCTCAACCGGCGGTGAATAGGATGGCGCATCGCTCATGCGCCCCCGCATGTACGGGTCCAGCGACAGCCAGACGGTACGAAGCAAAAGCTGCCCCTCAACAGGGGCTGGAACAGGCTGCGTTTCCAGACGAAAATTTTCCGCCACCGGCGCGCCCTGAGGACGAGAGGCCAGCACCCAGCGGCGATTTTGCGAAACAGGTTGATTCATCAGGATCTCCTTCTGGTACAAATGTTATTACAGCCTGGCTCACGATCGGCGTTATCGCATTAGCATTACGAGCCGGACTGGTTAAGCCGTACAACCAGATAGATGCAGGTTTCATTCGTTTCGTTGATGAACCGGCAGTCATTTGGCGGCCCCAGCTCGAGACAATCTCCGGCGTGCATTTCATGGCGAGTGTCGCCCTCCTGAAACACCAGCTCACCGGACTGGAGCCAGATAAGCTGACGCGCCAGCGCGTAAGAAGAGGCAGGCATCGGAACATCGCTGCCCGCAGGCAGTTCAACCTGAACAAGGTCGATGGGCAGATCGGTGCGGGGAGAAACATGGCGGCGCAGGTAGTGCGTCTGCGGATCTCGCCAGACGGGCTGGTTTGCAAGGCGCAGCAGCTTGCCCTCCTGCATTTCGGCCCGGGCAATCAGCGTTGACATGCTGATGCCAAACGCGCCGGACAGGCGGGCAAGCAAGGTGGCCGTCGGGCTACTGTCTCCGCGTTCAATCTTGTGGATCATGGCGCGGGAGACGCCTGCCCGGTCGGCCAGCTCGCTCAGGGACCACCCGCGAGACTCACGCTCCAGGCGAATTCTTGCGCTAATCCGTTGATTCATCGTGTCTGTTATGGTGTTCATGACGTCATACTATAGTGAATGAAGAGCATTTCAATGGGCTTTTGATAACAAAAAAATATGGCTTATGCCGTAGCGTTCGAGCTATACGGCTGTGTAATATCGTAGCCACAACGTAACACTATAGTGAACAACACACAGAGGTTTAATCATGATCGTTCGTCATGCCTGCAAAGAAGACTGCGCTGCGATAGGAGAGATTTACAACCACGCGGTGCTGCATACTGCCGCGATCTGGAACGATAAAACCGTCGATACCGATAACCGAATCGCCTGGTTTGAGGCACGCACTCTCGCGGGTTACCCGGTTCTGGTAAGCGAAAAAGACGGCGTGATTACCGGCTACGCCTCTTTCGGCGACTGGCGCGCCTTCGACGGTTTTCGTCATACGGTTGAGCACTCGGTCTACATCCACCCGGAACACCAGGGAAAAGGCATTGGCCGCACGCTGATGATCGCGCTGATTAACGAGGCCCGCGCCATCGGTAAACACGTGATGGTGGCCGGGATTGAAGCGCAAAACCATGCCTCGATTCACCTCCACGAAACGCTCGGCTTTGTCACCACGGGGCAGATGCCGCAGGTGGGAACCAAGTTTGGCCGCTGGCTGGACTTAACCTTTATGCAGCTGCAGCTGGACGAGCGCAGCGAACCGGACGCTATCCCATGAATCAGTCGCTGACGCTGGCGTTTCTGGTGGCGGCGGGAATTGGTCTGGTGGTGCAAAACACCTTGATGGTGCGTATCACCCAGTCCTCCTCCACCATTCTCATCGCGATGCTGCTGAACTCCCTGGTCGGCATTGTGCTGTTTGTCAGCATTCTGCTGCTGAAACAGGGCGTCGCCGGATTCAGCGAGCTGGCCGCAACGGTTCGCTGGTGGACGCTTATCCCGGGGCTGCTGGGGTCGTTTTTCGTGTTTGCCAGCATCAGCGGATATCAGAACGTTGGCGCGGCAACGACTATCGCCGTGCTGGTAGCAAGCCAGCTGATTGGCGGGCTGGTGATGGACGTGCTGAGGAGCAATGGCATTCCGCTGCGCGCCCTGATTGGCCCGGTGTGCGGCGCGGTGATGCTGGTGGTCGGAGCCTGGCTGGTGGCGCGACGCCAGTTTTAAACGTTACATTATGGTGCCGCCTTTCGTCAGCTGTTCCTCACGCGCGTCCATCTCCTCTTTATGCTGCTTACCGTGGTGCGAAATCGCGGTGCGCAGACGCTGCTGCTGGGTATAGCGATCTTCACGACTGAGCTCAGCATCATCGCTTAATTCGATCAGCAGTTCATTCATGTGGGTAATCACGCTCTCTTCGATGGCGGCATCGACGCGGGCGATAACTTCATTTAAATGTGACATTGTCACTCCTTGTTATGTGCCCGGTGGCGCAGCGCCACCGGGCAAACGATCAGTTCAGCTTCGCCTTAGAGAAATCGCTGCCCATCAGGCTCACGCTGTATCCGGTCACGTTGCTGCGGGTCGCGTAGAACGTTTTCCCGTTGGCCAGCGCGATCCACGGCGCCTGCTGGTAGAAAATCTCCTGCGCCTGGCCGTAAAGTTTCGCGCGCTCGGCCGGGTTACTGGTCAGCTTCGCTTTTTGCACCAGCGCATCATACCCCTTATCGCACCAGCGCGCGGCGTTTGAGCCGGTTTTAATGCTGTTGCAGCCGAGCAACACATCGGCGAAGTTGTCCGGGTCGCCGTTATCGGACATCCAGCCAAACAGCGCGGAGTCATGTTCGCCTTTACGCATTCCGGAGAGATATTCACCCCACTCGTAAGAGACAATTTTGGCTTTAACGCCGACTTTAGCCCAGTCGCTCTGGATCATCTCTGCGATACGACGCGAGTTCGGATTATAAGGACGCTGAACCGGCATTGACCACAGCGTGACTTCCGCGCCCTTCTCAAGACCCGCCTGCTTCAGCAGGGCTTTCGCTTTTTCAGGATCGTAGCTGTAGTCCTTCAGGTCTTTATTGAAGCCCAGCATATTTGGCGGGATCGGCGATTTTGCCACCGTGCCCGATCCCATAAAGACCGCATTAACGATGGCCTTCTTGTCGGTCGCGTAGTTAAGCGCCTGACGCACCAGCACGTTATCGAACGGTTTTTTCTCTGTGTTGAACGCCAGATAACCGACGTTCAGCGCATCGACCGAGTGCAGCGTCAGGTCTTTGTTGTTCTTAATGGCATCAAACTGAACCGGGGATGGCGCAGGAATAATCTGGCACTCGTTGGTCTGCAGCTTCGCCAGGCGGGTTTCTACATTTGGCGTGATGGAGAAGATGAGATGCTTCGTCGGCACTTCGCCTTCCCAGTAGTTCGGGTTCGCGACGTAGCGGATCAGCGAATCTACCTTATACTGCTGCAGGACGTACGGCCCGGTACCAATCGGCCAGGTGTCTACGTTTTCAGGCGTGCCTTTTTTCAGCATCGCGTCGGCGTATTCGGCGGAGAGAATGGAGGCGAAATCCATCCCCCAGTCGGCCAGAAACGCGGCGTTGGGTTCGCTGAGGGTGAACTGAACGTGATAATCGTCGACCTTTTTAACGTCCTGGATCAGCTTATCGAGACCCACATCGTTAAAGTATTCGTAGTTGCCCTGCGACACGTTGTGATATGGGTGTTTAGGGTCTTTCTGACGCATGACCGAGAAAATAACGTCATCGGCGTTAAAGTCGCGCGTCGGTTTGAAATATTTATTGCTGTTGAACTTCACCCCTTTGCGCAAGGCAAAGGTATAAGTCTTGCCTTCCGGCGAGATTGTCCAGGACTCTGCCAGCGACGGCACCGGGGTGTTTTTCACCGGGTCGAAATTGATCAGGCGGTTGTACAGTACCTGAGAACTGGCCACAAAAGACGGGCCAGAGCTGGCGATTTGCGGGTTGAAGGACTCGGGGGACGCTTCAGAACAGTAAATAAGGGTGTCGTTGTTTGCCGCCCATGCGGCACCGGCTGGTAACAGCGCGCTCAGCGCAAGAGCGAGCAGTGTTTTCCCTGTAGACATGGTTATAACCCTGACAGTTTTATTATATAGGACAGTAATAACAGCACAGGCGTTTTGACCTGGCAAATAACGAAACACTATCAGGTTATTCTAAAGCCGCGTTTTTTGCTGTTTTAACCGCCAGCGCCCAAAAAGATGATTTGCCTTAAGTGCCATTATTCGTCAAGCACAACCGTCACTTTCTATGCCGCAAGAAATCGGCCCTTTTAGCGTCTCTTCCCCCGTTTGGTTGCTTCCTCGTTTCGTTAAAGTAACGGTGTGAAGAAGTATATGGGATCAAATCGTGGCAAAAACTCTTTTACGCAGCGGTAACCTGGATGACTTTCAGGCCGTTGGCGGCGGCGGACAAGCCGTTTTTGAATCAGCGTTACAAATCCGGGAAGCGCTCCGGTTGCGCAAACAACAGGCCATCGTCGACTGTCTGGCGATTCCTCAGGTCAACGACAGCGGTGACCGCGTGGACTGGTATTCCCCCGTTGAAGGGAGCGTAACCAGCTGGAAAGCGGCAGATGAAGATGACCGCTATCGCGCCCTGCGCTATCTGGAAAACACGCTCGCCAGCGTTGAGTCGTTAAGCAAGAAATGCCTCCAGTCCCCCAAAACCGCGCAGCAGCTTTTTGGCTCTCTGCTGTCAAAGGCGTTTCAGTTCCCGGGTGAAAACTTCCTCTTCCTGGTGGACGGAAAGCCTGTCATCAGCTTCTGGGGCTTTGTAAACCTGAACGAAAATGCGCGCGACGATGTTCTCGACTGCCTGCGTGAATCGCTGGTCCCTGAGCCTGCCCCCGTTGTGATTGAAGATCCTGAGCCCGAGCCTGAGCCAGAACCGGTTGTAGCCTTTGAACACGCCGACGAGCCGCTGATCGCCCCTTCCACGGTGGTGCGCATCACGCCGGAAGAGCTGTATGAGCCAAAGCCAGCCCCGGCGGTTGCGCAACCCGCTCAGGAACCTGCTCTGCCGATCGTCGCGAAAAAACGTCGTGTTCCCCTGTGGACGCTGCCGGTTGCTGCTGTGATCGTTGCCGCCATTGCCGCACCGCTGCTGTGGCCAAAACAGTCGCCTTCCGCTGAGCCCGCACCGGTGCCCGCACCAGAACCCGTCGAGATTGCGCCAAAGCCGATCAAAGCGGTTGAGCCGCTGGCGATGAAACTGCCGCTGCATCAGGCAGAGGTGCTGGCAAACAAAGAAAAAGAGCCTGCTCCGGCGCCTGCGCCACAGCCTGCCCCGGTGGTGATTGTCGCCATCCCGAAAGATGCCATGGTGATGGAAGCGAATCAGGTGAAAGCGGGATCGACGCGTTTCCTGAACGGTACCTGGCGTGCGGTTCTCGACGTGAAAGATCCGGTCACCGGCAAACCGCCGTCAATGCGCTATCAGATCCAGAACAATAAGGGCTTCGCCCGGGTTGTCCATGGCGACAACGTTGTCTGCCGTGCGGAAGTGTTCTCCGGCCTGCACAGCAACGGCGAGCTGATGATTAAAAGTCGCGGTACTGCCCGCTGCACCGACGGTTCCCGCTACCCGATGCCGGAAGTTGCCTGTAAAGCAGGCGCCAGCGATATCGCTGAATGTCGCGCCCGTTATGATGCCAATACCGTCGTTCCACTGACGTTCAAGAAAGCAGGTGCCTGATCCTATGCTGGTAAATCTTTGCGACTATAAACAAAGCGTCACGCTTATTGCCAACAGCGGCGTGCAGTTCCTTGATTTCGGTCTGACGCCGCAGGACACCGCCAGCAACGGGCGCTTCGTACGTAAAACCGCGAACGGCCCGCTTTTGCGACTCGATTTCGACCTGGTTAACGGGCGCTATACCCTGCCGGGAACGAACGGCGGGCAGCCTGAAGTGGTTAAGCCGGAAACCACCATCCCGCTGCATCAGTCCCTGGCGGTGCTGGACGGCGTCTGGCTTCCGGTTCCGTTCCTGCGCTTCAACCCGCCGCGAACCTTCGTTGAGGGGCCGGATAACTGGGCGCGCGTTCAGGTGCGCAGGCTGGATTCACCCGACACGGCAGGCAATACGCACCGCGTCACTCTCGCCCTTGACAGCCAGATTGCTGAACACGCCACCTCCGCCCTTTCCCCGGTTGAAAACGATATTCTGAACGGGACCCGTTTCGCGCTGGCCTGGCGAGACAAGGAGGTTGAAAGCTTCCTCGACCAGACGTGGATTGACGGCTGGCTGCGCGAGGCGTTTACCCAATATGCCGACGGTGTCGAAAACCGCTCAGAACGCGATCTCCAGCAGGCGATGCGCGGTTTTGAATATCAGGCCCACTGGCTCAACCTGATGACCATGCTCGGTGAACAACTCACCGTGCCGGAAGTGAAATTTGTTACCCATACGCTCAGCACGCCTGCCATTCCGGTCGATCTGATCCTCGACGTGGGCAATACCCACACCTGTGGCGTCATTATTGAAGACCACGGCGATGCCAACGATGGCCTGCGCCAGACCGCCGAGCTGCAGGTTCGCTCGCTAAGCGAGCCGCAGTTCCTGAATGCGCCGCTGTTCACCAGCCGTCTCGAGTTTTCGGAAGCGCGTTTTGGCAAGCAGCACTTCTCGGTCGAAAGCGGTCGCGAAGATGCGTTTGTCTGGCCGTCCATTGTTCGCGTGGGTGATGAAGCCCGCAAGCTGGCGATGCAGCGTCTGGGGACTGAAGGCAACAGCGGCATCTCGAGCCCGCGTCGCTACCTGTGGGATGAAACGCCGGTCGTGCAGGACTGGCGCTTTAGCCAGATGAACAGCAAAACCCAGCGTGAGCCGCTTGCCACCGCGTTTCCGCTGATGAACCTGATGAACGATGACGGCGAGTCGCTCTTCACGCTGCCGCAGGACGAACGGCTGCCGGTCTTTTCTCCACAGTACAGCCGCAGCACCCTGATGACCCACATGCTGTGTGAGCTGCTGGCGCAGGCGCTGGGGCAGATCAACAGCGTCGCCACGCGCTTACGTCTGGGATTCCCGGCGTCGCCGCGCCAGCTGCGCACGCTGATCCTGACGCTGCCCTCCGCCATGCCAAAGCAGGAGCGCGAGATTTTCCGTCGCCGCATGTTTGAAGCCATCGCCATCGTCTGGAAAGCGATGGGCTGGCACCCGCAGGATGAGGATTTTGTCACCCGCAAACAGCAGGATAAAAGCGTGGTGCCGGTTCCTGAAATCCAGATGGAGTGGGATGAAGCCAGCTGCGGTCAGCTGGTCTGGCTGTATAACGAAGCCATCTCCCGCTTTGGCGGCCAGACCGAAGCCTTCTTCGCCTCTCTTGCTCGTCCGGACCGCAAGCCTGAGCCGGGTAGCCAGCCGGGCCGCGCGCTGCGCGTCGCGTCCATCGACATCGGCGGTGGCACAACGGATATGGCGATCACCCATTATCAGCTGGACGACGGTTCCGGCAATAACGTCAAAATCACCCCTCAGCTGCTGTTCCGTGAAGGATTTAAGGTCGCGGGCGACGATACGCTTCTGGACGTGATTCAGCGCTACGTGTTGCCCGCGCTGCAAACGCAGCTGCAGAAATCCGGTATTGCTGATGCCTCGCTGCTGATGGCCTCGCTGTTCGGCGACTCCGGGCGTATTGATACCCAGGCCGTACTCCGCCAGCAGACGGCGCTGCAGCTCTTTATGCCGATTGGCCATGCCATTCTTGCCGCGTGGGAATCGAGCGACGTTGACGATCCGCTGGCCGGTCTGCATGCCACCTTTGGCGATCTCCTGCCGCAGAAGCCGACGCGCAATGTGATGAACTACCTGCAGCAGGCGATCGATCATGCCCTGCCTGCGGGCTCTGACGCTTTCGACCTGTTCGCCGTGCCGCTGCACGTCAGCTTCCGCGAAATGCAGGATGCGATGCTGGCCGGGCAGTTTACGCTGGCCTCCCCGCTGCACGCGGTGTGTGAGGCGATTTCACATTACAGCTGCGATATTCTGCTGATCACCGGACGCCCCGGCTGCCTGCCCGGCGTGCAGGCGCTCATTCGTCATCTGCAGCCAGTGCCGGTCAACCGTATCGTCTGGCTGGATAAATACCAGGTACATGAGTGGTATCCGTTCAGCCAGCAGGGGCGCATTGGCAACCCGAAATCGACAGCCGCCGTCGGGGCCATGCTCTGCAGCCTGGCGCTTGACCTGCGCCTGCCGCGCTTTAACTTTAAAGCCGCGGACATAGGCGCGTATTCCACCGTGCGCTATCTGGGCGTGCTGGATAACACCGTCAATACCCTGCGCGAGGAAAACGTCTGGTACCAGGATATCGATCTGGATAAACCCGGCGCGAAGCTTGACGCGCGTCTGCACTTCCCGCTGCGCGGTAACGTGACTCTCGGCTTCCGCCAGCTGGCGAACGCGCGCTGGCCCGCCACGCCGCTCTACACGCTCAGCATCAACTCGGCTGAACTGGCGAAAGCCATTGCCGGTGACGGCGTGCTGAACGTGCGGCTCAGGCTCTGCGGCGGCAGAAAGCAGGAGGGGCCGGAGGCCTTCGAGCTGAGCGATGCCTGGCTGCAGGACGGCACGCCTGTTGCGCCTGACGCATTAACCTTCAAACTGAACACTTTGGCCGATCGCCGACACAGCGGTAGCCACTACTGGATCGACAGCGGGAGCGTATACCTGAAATGACAGAGACGACGACCACCACTCAGGCCTTAATTGGGTGGATTAATGAGACGCGCCTGAACGCCCCTGTGCTGGATAACGATGCCGACGCCCTGCTTGCCCGCATCAACGCGGCGCAGGCGCGGGAGCAGGCCATTGAACGCGCCATGACCCGCCAGAGCAGCGTTGGGCTTTACGGCCATTCGCAGAGCGCGAAAGCGCACCTGCTGTTGTCTCTTTGCGGCAGCGGTAATGGACGCCTGAACGTGACGCCGGGCCAGCGCACCTTTGACTATTTTTCGCATATCAATCCGGGACATGCCCTGACCAACATGGCCGTCCGCTTTACCCGTGAAAACACGGAGGTGGCGGATGAGGCGTTCCCGCTGCGTCTGAGTCTTGTCACCGAGGCCGAGCTGGTACAGCTGTTTATTGTCCGTACGACCCTCCATCCACAGATGCGCGCGGTGGATAAAGCGGTCATTGAGACACGTCTGGAGAAGTGGCGCGGGCTGCGCCAGCCGCAGAGCGTGCCCGGCATCACGGCTCAGGAAGTGGGAACGATTGCCCGCTTCTGGCAAAGCACGGTTCCCGCCGCTAAGCAGCAAATTGATGATGCCCTGTGGCATGAGTTTGCCCAACTGGTACCTTCTCTCGATCTCAGCACGCGAGCCAGCGTCTGGTCGCTGCTCTGGGGCGAGCAGCAGGAGTTGACCCAGCAGTGGTTAAAACTGGCCCATGTGCTGCACCAGACCAGCCATGCCGGCGATCTTGCTGCCCCGCTTAGCCTGCTGGTGGACAGCTTTGGGCTGCCGGGTGAAGGGTTCCTGACGCACGACGGCGCGTTAGACCTTCAGGACGCGCAGGAGACGCTGCTTCATCCGCTGAATAGCGGTGAAATACTTAACGCCATCAGCATCCCGGTCGACGTGCTGGCATTCCTGACCCGCGAGCTGGTGCTGCCGGTTGAGAACGGGGCTCTGGATAACGTCGATATTATTGATATTCCGGTTTTTGAAGATAACCGTGCCGATCCGCTACGCCAGGCAAAATCCCAGTGGCTTCTTGAACATTACCGTCAACAGCTTCAGCCGGATGTGCTGGTGATTTGCAACGCGACGGCACAGTACGAACAGACGGCCAAAAAAGCAAAAGTGTTAATGAACTGGGTGAAGGAAACGCAGCCTGCTGAAGAATCTGCCCTGCCGGGGCTGGTGTGGGCGATCACCCCGCATGACGCCCGCTTTACTACCCGGCAGAATCTCGATGAAGCCGTACAGCATCTGCTCGGAAAGCCGGGTTTACGCTGGGGCACGCTGCAGGCGCTGGACAGCCACAGCATGCAGCGCGTCATCGAATGGCTGTCTCAGGCCACGTTGCCCGCGCAGCGACAGAAACGTCTCGGCACGCTGAAAAACGCGCTGCGTCAGGAGCTGTCGGCGCTGATGCAAAGCTATCTGGCACCGCTGGTTGAGGAACCGGGGACAAGACGCGCTCAGGCGGAAAACATGGTGCGCATGCTACAAAGCAGCGCCGCCCGCCACGGCGAACTGCTTGAAGGCCTGCTGCCGCCTCTGAAAGCCTTTGAAACGCTGCTTGCCGTTCAGCAGCCTCGCGAGGAGCAGGTTAACGGGCTGTTTACGGATACCATTGACCTGTTTGCCGAGAACGCCCAGGAAAGCACTGGCCTGTTCCAGACAAAAGACAAAGCGCGTCTCGCGCACCGAGTCTGGATAAATCATCTGCGCCAGTGGAGCCGCAACGAGGCGACCGCCGTCCGTCTTGGGCTGGATCCTGAGGTGTTACAGCAAATCGCGGATGTGCTGGTCGTCACCAGCTACCGGCTGAATTTGCCTCAACAGCTTCAGCGCATTGTCGAGGCGGATAAAAGTAGCGCGGCACAGCTGCATGCCGTGATGGGCAATTTCGTTGGCTGGCTGGGTTACGACCAAACGCCCGTGGCAACACGTCCGGCAAGCCGCATCCGCAAGGGCCAGGCCATCTTCGTCACGCCGGTGGTCAGCAGCGCCGAGCCTCGTTTGACGCGCCTGGGAGAACAGCCTGTACATGCGGCCACCGCGTACGTTTACGACTGGCTGGTCGCACTCTATAGCCGCGCGATAGAGAACATTGATTACCAGCACCCGCATGATGTTCAGCCTGACGCACGTCAGGCACTGCGGGCTTTAATAAAGTAGCCGCCCTTCTTGCCGGGTGGCGCTGCGCTTACCCGGCCTACATTTCGCAACGATGATAATTTGCACAATAATCACATCGTCATACATCCGGCTAAGGCCTGCGCCAGCGCCAGCGCAGACGGATTTTCCCACGACATCGAGTGCCCCGCCGCTGGGATAATTTTCACCTCAACGCCCTTTTGCTTCAGATTATCCACATCGTCATCCGGCAGAGACAGCTCGCCGAAAATCAACGTTACCGGGCAAGGGAGTGACAGGAACTGCGCTTCCCACTCGGGCTCAACGCCCGCCACCAGGCTCGATGCCCCCCGCCAGACCGCATACGGCGCATTATTCTGCAGGCACCCGGCCCACGCTGTTTTTTCTACGCTGAGCATGGCGTCATAACCCTGCTCCAGAAACTGTTGCTCGGTTTGCGCTGCAATAGTCCGGCTGAACATGCCCCCACCCGCGTGGAAATTGGGCTCTGACACCATCAGTCCCTTCACGCGCGACCCCAGCAGCCCCGCCGTTTCGATAGCGATACTGCCGCCCATGCTGTGGCCGTATAACCAGAAGGAATCCAGCTCAAGATGGTCAATCAGTTCCGCGACAACGTGGGCCTGGTCAGTGGTTTTATAGCTGTAGTGCAGAGGCTTATCGCTATAGCCGCTGCCGGGCAAGTCAATGAGAATCGCTCTGCGCGCGCCAAACAGCGGGTCACGAACGACGCGGGGATATTCGTAGGAAGAGGCGCAGCCCAGCCCGTGAATAAACACCACGGGATCGCCGGTGCCGGGCAGGTCATGCCAGCGCACGGTACAACCGGCCTGCTGCGAGTAAAAACTGTTCATAAGCACTCCTTTTTATGATGCACTGTGTATTTATACAGTCACCTCATCAGGAATGCTATGTTCATCTTTTAAAACTGGAAGCGTGCTTCAGAAAAGCGAGACCAGCAGCGCAACGGGAAAGCTCATTGGCCAGGTTGACCCCACAAGGAAAGCGCTCAGCAGGCGGATACGTTTGCGATCTTTAGAAAGGAACCAGGTGATTAATGCGCAGATGGAAGCCATGATTGCGTAAAAAACCAACATCTTTTGATACAACGTCATTCTGTACACCAGAGCCGAAAAAATAACCGCACGCAATATGCGTCATATGTTGACACAGATCAAGTTTTTTCGTTACAGAATAACCACTTAAAGATTATGGCTAATAACAATTGAGTATCTTTGGTAACACGTGTGGCGGGCAAGGAGAACGCCTGGCCGCGCATGCGGCCAGGCTGGGAGGATTAGTGTTTGATCATGACATGCCGCACGACCGTATAATCCTCAAGCCCGTAGACCGACATATCCTTCCCGTAGCCCGATAGTTTCATGCCGCCGTGCGGCATTTCGCTCACCAGCATAAAATGGGTATTCACCCAGGTGCAGCCATATTGCAGGCGCGCGCTCAGGCGATGGGCGCGGCCGACGTCTTTGGTCCAGACCGAAGACGCCAGGCCATATTGCGAATCGTTCGCCCAGGCCAACACCTGCGCCTCATCATCAAATTCGGTGACGCTCACCACCGGGCCAAACACCTCACGCTGCACAATGGCATCTTCCTGTTTGGCCCCCGCCAGCAGGGTTGGCTGGAAGTAGTAGCCCGCCCCCTCTTTTTTGCTGCCCCCGGTCACAACGCTGACGTGGCTCAGGGCTTTGGCCTCATCCACCGCTTTGCACACGCGGGATAAATGTGCCGCCGAACTCAGCGGCCCCAGCTCGGTTGATTCGTCCTCGGGTGCGCCCATTTTCAGGCTCGCAACCGCGGCACCCAGTTTTTCCACCAGCGCGGCGTAAAT
>NZ_CDRQYH010000086.1:0-13730 GCF_977039595.1 Enterobacter sp. | reverse complement strand
CAAAATGACGAAAGCAGGTATGCCTGAAAGCGTGCGTATTGCCTGAAAACACAACCCGCTACGGGGGAGACTTACCCGAAATCTGATTTATTCAACAAAGCCCTCAAAACGCTGTCGTTGCCGATATCGCCGGTGGGCTGGGTAATTTATTGCTGGCCGTTTTACGTCGAAACCCGACTCTGACGGGGATCCTTTTTGATCAAACAGACGTGCTTGAGCGGAATCGACTGTATCTGTTGAATGATCATCGCCGATGGGAGACCGTTGAGGGCAGTTTTTTTGAAGCCTGTCCTGTAGCAGACATTTATCTACTTAAATACATTTTAATGGACTGGCCTGATGAAAAGGCCATTCAGATACTTCAATGCTGCAGAAATGCTATGAAAGAAAACTCCAGGATATTAATTTTTGAACCACTTATTAAAAAAGAAAATAATGAACAGGGACGATTTGAAATTGACCTTCTTTTGTTAACAAGCTTTGATGGAGGACGGGCAAGAACAGAGTCTGAGTATCAGACCTTGTTTGAAAAGACTCGTCTGAAGCTAAACAAAATAATAGACACCCGTTCGTATCTGTCGATTTTAGAAGTCGTACCTGTTTGAACTGTTTAAATATCATTCACTGATCATGTGTCTGGCATTCCGTTTTACCATATTCCTGCTACCCTTGTTTGTTGTACCAGGAGCATGAATATGAAAAACAAAGATGAACAAACCGGATTAGTGGGGCTGGCGATTGGGGCCGCCGTTATTGGGCTGGTTTCAGCGCAAAAACCGATCCATCGCAACAGTATAGTGGATGAACTGGTCAGACTCGGCAGGCAAAAAGGCGATGGTGTAGAAGACGAGGTTTTCGTTAAAGCGGCCGAGCTCGTGAGAAAAGGGGT
This sequence comes from Enterobacter sp., assembly GCF_977039595.1. Classification (NCBI taxonomy): domain Bacteria; kingdom Pseudomonadati; phylum Pseudomonadota; class Gammaproteobacteria; order Enterobacterales; family Enterobacteriaceae; genus Enterobacter; species Enterobacter sp. The sequence continues at coordinate 12,841 of NZ_CDRQYH010000086.1, read as the reverse complement.
ATAGCCCATGGCTGAAAGACGAAATGCGAAGTGCCACTGCGGCGCGGTGGCATTCACCGTTGAACTTACTGATGGCCTCAACACCGCGCGGCGCTGCAGCTGTTCCTTTTGTCGAATGCGAGGCGCTGTCGTCGTTTCTGCACCGCTGTCGGGGATTACGGTGACCAAAGGTGAGGATAAGCTCACCGAGTACCGCTTTAACACGGGAACGGCACGGCATTTCTTCTGCTCGGTGTGCGGGATCTACACGTTCCATCAGCGGCGTTCTAACCCAAACGAATATGGCGTGAATGTCGCCTGTTTTGAAAACGTTTCACCATTTGATTTTCCAGAGGTGAAGGTGATGGACGGGGTTAACCATCCCATGGATGGAGAAAGTGGCGTATTTGGCTATCTCACTTTTCGCGAGAAAGGTGAACAGCAGGCATGATTGCCGCCTGGCCACTCTTTAATCAGCCTGGCTATAGTGGAGAATGGTTATCTGATACAGGAGAAACTATGCTTTGTGTTGAAAAAGACGATCCGCGTGAGGCCCCTGAATCAGGCGATAAAAAGCCTCAACCTGTGAAAAAATAACGCGACCTATGCGTATATCCGCCACCGGCACTGCTGGTGGCTTTTTGTTTCCTGGTAAACGGTCAACTGCCATCCAGATGGTTTAACAGCGCGCCGAGATGCCCGACAATATCACCAAAATCAAAAATTAACGCCATCCACACCAATGCTAAAAGGGTAAGGACGGCAAGAGATACACGACCAAACAACGCTGTTATCCTTAATGACAAAAGGGCTATCTCCGTAGTCTAACCAGCTTTCTTTCAACTTTCCCTCAACCAATCCCTTTCTGAAACTATCTTTTGTGACTTACTTCAAAAACAAGCGAGCCCGCACCATGATGCGGGCTCTGACAATCAGAACTGGTAAACCAGACCTAACGCTACGACGTCATCCGTGCCGATGCCGTTGTTTTTGTAGAAGCTGTAATCTTCATCCAGCAGGTTAATTTTGTAATCAACGTAGGTGGACATGTTTTTATTGAAGTAGTAGGTCGCGCCTACGTCAGCGTATTTAACCAGATCCCGATCGCCCTGACCGTTGCCCAGGTCCTTACCTTTCGACTGCAGGTAGGAAAGGGACGGACGCAGGCCAAAGTCGAACTGGTACTGGGCGGTCACTTCAAAGTTCTGGGTTTTATTCGCTACGGAATTGGTTTTATCACCATACGGTGTCATATTGCGGGTTTCAGAGTACATTGCCGCCAGATAGATGTTATTGGCGTCATATTTCAGACCCGCAGTCCACGCATCCGCTTTGTCACCGCCCGCAGTGGTATTCATGACCTGCTCGTTGGTGCGATCTGAAGAGGTGTACGCCGCACCTGCAGTAATGCCGATGCCGAAGTCATAGGTGGTAGAAATACCGAAGCCGTCGCCGTTCTCGTGACGCGTGTCGCGGCCGTTGTTGGTGCCTTCCTGGTTGTTGCTGGCATCTTCATTTTTGCCCTGATACTGCAGCGCAAAGTTCAGGCCCTGCACCAGACCGTAGAAGTCGGTGTTACGGTAGGTTGCCACACCGTTGGCGCGGCTGGTCATAAAGTTGTCGGCTTTAGAGTAGGAGTCTCCGCCGAACTCAGGCAGCATATCGGTCCAGCCTTCCACGTCGTACAGCACGCCGTAGTTACGACCGTAATCGAAGGAGCCGTAGTCACCCACCTTTACACCAGCGAAGGCCAGACGCGTCCAGGACTGATTATCAGACCCTTCCGTATTATTAGCCTGAATGTTGTATTCCCACTGCGCGTAGCCGGTCATCATATCGTTGATCTGCGTTTCACCCTTGAAGCCCAGACGCAGGTAGGTTTGATCGCCGTCAGCACCTTTATCGTCGGAGAAATAGTGCAGACCATCTACTTTTCCATACAGATCTAATTTGTTACCGTCTTTATTATAAATCTCTGCTGCATGAGTTGCGCCAGCCATTAACAGAGCCGGAATCATCAGGGCCAGTACTTTTCTTTGCATTGTGATATTCCTTTGCAGTTGTTTTTATTTAATTACCTGTTGAACTTTCAGAATGAGAAAGTTGTCTCATGCTAAATCACCCCTGTGGGAGAGTAATAAAATATAATTGTTACGAAATAAGTTAAATCTAAACCGAATAAATCAGCGGAAATGATCATTGGTCGGATGAATGATTTAAAAGTGAGTATATTAAATAGCAATTATTAATTGGTTATTAATTACTTTTTTCTTGATGGTGTTATATGCATTTATATGCTTTTAAGATGATTGAATCATAATTAACACGAATGCTATTAAGCAAACAAAATAGATATTCATTGATTATCTGGATTCGCCCGGTGTGAATGCGCCGGGCTTTTTTATGGCAAAAATATGCCCGGACAAGCCGGGCAGAGGTACTAGTCGCTGGTCGGTTTTTCGGCTTTACCCGCCATTTGCGCCAGGAAGTCATAACGTTTTTGCAGATCGGCCGCGGCATCTTTCCAGAGCTGTTCGGCCACTTCCGGCTGCTGCGCGTTAAGGCGACGGAAGCGCTGTTCCTGCATTAACGTCTCGGCCAGGTCATGTGACGGCGGACGCGAATCCAGCGCCAGCGGTAATTTACCCTCATCAGCACGACGCGGGTCGAACCGGTACAGCGGCCAGAAGCCCGTCGCGGTCAGCTGACGCATCTGGTCGTGGCTGAGCGCCAGATCGTAGCCATGCTCTTCGCAAGGGCTGTATGCAATGATCAGCGATGGGCCAGGATACGCTTCCGCTTCCTGAATCGCTTTTACCGTCTGGTTAAGCTGGGCACCCAGCGAAATTTGCGCGACGTAAACATGACCATACATCATCATGCTTACACCGAGATCTTTGCGCGCCTTGCGTTTACCGTGTTCGCCGAATTTCGTCACAGCGCCTAACGGCGTAGCTTTCGATGCCTGACCGCCGGTGTTGGAATAACACTGCGTATCCAGAACCAGGATATTGACGTTTTCGGTCAGGCTCAGCACGTGATCCAGCCCGCCAAAGCCGATGTCGTAAGCCCAGCCGTCACCGCCAATCAGCCAGATCGATTTTTCGACCAGCGCGTCCGCGTCGGTCAGCAGCTGCTCAGCTCCCGCCACGCCCTGAAGCGCCTGACGCAGCTCGGCGACTTGCTCACGACGTTCTTCTGGCGTTGCATCCGCATGAAGCGCGTCATTGAGCCCGGCAGGAAGCTGCCCGGCAAACTGCTCCAGCAGGCGCACCACGCGTGCGCGGTGCTGATCAACGGTCAGGCGGAAGCCCAGACCAAATTCGGCGTTGTCCTCGAACAGCGAGTTTGCCCATGCCGGACCGCGACCGTTGGCATCGGTGGTGTAGGGCGTGGAGGGCAGGTTACCGCCATAAATAGACGAACAGCCGGTTGCGTTGGCAATCAGCATCCTGTCACCGTACAGCTGGGTAAGCAGCTTGATATAGGGTGTTTCACCGCAGCCTGAACAGGCGCCGGAGTATTCAAACAGCGGCGTGATCAGCTGCGAAGTGCGAATATCAATGCGTTCCAGTTTGCTGCGATCGATTTCCGGCAGATTCAGGAAGAAGTCGTAATTAATTTTCTCCTCTTCAACGTGCTCCAGACGCGACATCATATTGATGGCTTTGATCTCCGGATCCTGCCTGTCTTTCGCCGGACAGACCTCGACGCACAGGTTACAGCCGGTGCAATCTTCCGGCGCGACCTGCAGAACGTATTTCTGACCGCGCATATCGCGGGATTTCACATCCAGTGAATGCAGGCTGGCTGGGGCGGATTCCATTTCTTCCGGTGAAACCACTTTGGCACGAATGGCCGAGTGCGGGCAGGCCGCTACGCAGTGGTTGCACTGGGTACACAGCTCTTCTTTCCAGATAGGGATCGCTTCGGCGATGTTACGTTTTTCCCAGCGTGTAGTACCCATCGGCCAGGTGCCATCCGGCGGCAGCGCAGAGACGGGCAGGGCATCACCCAGACCGGCCAGCATCGCCGCCGTCACGGTCTTAACGAAATCAGGCGCAGCATCGGACACCACCGGAGGGCGGTTCGGGCTTGCGGCATTGACCGGCTGCAGCGGTACCTCATACAGCGACTCGCGCGCCAGCGCCAGCGCCTGCCAGTTACGCTCGACTAATTCCTGTCCTTTGCTGCTGTAGCTTTTGGCAATCGCGCCCTGCAGTTCCGCCAGCGCGCTGTCGCCCGGCAGAATATTGGTCAGATGGAAGAAGGCCATCTGCATAACGGTATTGATGCGCGCGGCCAGGCCACATTCGCGGGCAATTTTTGCCGCATTAACCACAAATAAACGGGCTTTTTTCTGGTTCAGCACCGCCTGTACTTCCTGCGGCAGGCGAGACCAGACCTCATCCGCGCTGTACGGCGTATTCAGGAGGAAAATACCGCCGGGCTTCAGGCGCTCGGCCATCTGGTATTTATCGATAAACTGCAGTTGGTGGCAGCCAACAAAATCAGCCTGAGAAATAAGATACGCGGAGCGAATGGGCTGTTCGCTCACGCGCAGGTGGGAAACGGTCAGGCCGCCTGCTTTTTTGGAGTCGTAGACGAAGTATCCCTGGGCGTACCATGGCGTTGAGTTGCCGATGATTTTGATGTTGTTTTTTGTCGCGGAGACGCTGCCGTCGCTGCCCAGACCATAGAACAGCGCCTCAAGTTTGGCGGTCGAGGGCAGGGTATTTTCCGGCAACGACAGGGACAGATTCGTCACATCATCATAAATACCGACGGTAAAGCGCGGCTTGGGGTTCGCTTCACTGAGTTCGTTGAATACCGCCAGCACGCAGTCCGGCCCAAATTCCTTGGACGATAACCCATAGCGACCTCCGATCACGCGCGGCAGCGTTTCACGTTCGCCCTGATTAAAGGCTTCTGCCAGGGCCGTCATCACATCCAGATACAGCGGTTCCGCCTGCGCGCCCGGCTCTTTAGTGCGATCGAGCACCGCCACAGCGCGCGCGCTTTCAGGCAGAGCCGAAAGCAGATGTTTGGCCGAGAACGGGCGATAGAGCCGCACCTTAAGCACGCCAACTTTTTCGCCGCGCGTCAGCAGTTCATCAACAACTTCCTCGCAGGTGCCAATGGCCGACCCCATCAGCACAATGACCCGTTCCGCCTGCGGATGGCCGTAGTACTCAAAGGGTTTATATTCCCGACCGGTCGCGGCGGCAAAGTCATTCATCGCCTGTTCAACATGGTCGTAAACCGCGTTGTACCACGAGTTCGTGGCCTCGCGGGACTGGAAATAGGTATCCGGGTTTGCCGATGTCCCGCGAATAACCGGGTGTTCCGGATTAAGGGCCCGGGCACGATGCGCGTCAATGTCCGCCTGCGGGAGCAGATTCAGGATTGTCTCGTCAGCCAGCGGGACGATTTTGTTAATTTCGTGAGAGGTGCGGAAACCATCAAAGAAGTGAATAAACGGCACGCGGCTTTTAAGCGTGGCGATATGTGAAATTAAGGCAAAGTCCTGGGCTTCCTGAACGCTGCTGGCGCACAGCATCGCGCAGCCGGTCTGGCGTACCGCCATCACGTCAGAGTGATCGCCAAAGATAGAGAGCGCGTGAGTGGCAACGGTACGCGCCGCAACGTGCAGAACGAAGGGGGTCAGTTGACCGGCGAGTTTGTACAGAGTAGGGATCATTAACAGCAATCCCTGAGATGAGGTAAACGACGTGGAAAGCGCGCCGGTTTGAAGCGCGCCGTGCACAGTGGCAATCGCACCGGCTTCTGACTGCATTTCAACCACTCTCGGGACATCGCCCCAGACGTTTTTTAACCCGTTACCCGCCCAGGCGTCCGCCTGCTCGGCCATGGTAGAACTTGGCGTAATCGGGTAGATGGCGATAACTTCACTGGTGCGAAACGCGACTGAGGCAACTGCACCATTACCGTCAATAGTTTGCATAGGACAACACCCTTACATTGCGCAAAAAATAGGGGTCTGTATTACGGCAACAAACCCTGAATATTATCTGTGTATTCTAGCAAACGGGGGATTTTACGATTTTCGCTTTTGTGTCCTTGGTATTCTCGCCATCAATGAGTAGATCAAACTTTTGGCGAAAAAATTGCGAGAAATTGTTTCCGGAGCGCATAAATACGCACTTTCGCTCTCGACGACATGGGCTGTGATGCCTATTATGCATAGGTTTCGCATCATTTATGGGGGAGAAAGCATGCGCTCAGCGTTTTTGGTAGGGTGTGCCGCATTATTGTTGTCGGCATGTAGCAGTGAACCCGTTCAGCAGGCAACGGCAGCCCACGTGGCGCCGGGAATGAAAGCGGCGATGTCCAGCTCTGGTCAGGCTAACTGCGCAATGATTGGCGGTTCGCTGTCTGTCGCTCGCCAGCTTGATGGTTCTGCTATTGGGATGTGCGCCTTGCCAAACGGCAAACGCTGTAGCGAACAGTCGCTTGCCGTTGGAAGCTGCGGTAACTACTGATTATTCTACACGCTTAAACATCAGCGTTTTATCGGCTGTCGCCAGCGTTAACTGGTCTTCAGTCAGGTCGACCTGCGCACCTTTGCGCAGCATGTCGCCGATGGCCTGATCCAGCTCATTCAGCTGCTGTTCAGTACAGAGCTTGCGCGTCATCGCCAGCGTTTTAACCTTAAGCTCGCCTTCGGACAATTTCCCCTGTCCGTTGAAGCGGTTACACATCTGGCCGGAAACGCTGATGTTATTCACCAGGCTGATGTCTGGCAGCGCACTAAAACTGAGCTCAGGTTGCGTTGTCGAGGTCTTCACGGCCTTACCGTTCACGTTTTCCAGCACGAAGCGGTGATTCTGAAGTTGCTCCGGCTGAACGGAGGCTTTACCCGGGTTAACGCAGCCGGTAAGAACAAGACTGATAACACTTAACGCGATGAGCTTTTTCATTTTTCTTCTCAAACTATAAACACTGTGAATCTTTTTCCAGTGTAACGATACGCTGTCGCGCGTTAATGGGGTTTATCTGAAAGTGCGGGGGAACAGGGCAACGCAGCGGTTGCCCGGAATGATGTTAATGCGATTTAAACCCTGCAGCCGTCATCAGCATACGGAAGAGCATGCTGACAGCAGCCAACGCCAGTACGCTGCCGCCCCAGATAATGGCCAGCCACAGTAATCTTTTCCAGACCGGTTGTTGCATCAGTGATAACCCTCCCCATGCTGAACTTTGCCGCGAAATACGTAGTAACTCCAGAAGGTGTAGACCAGAATAACGGGAATGATCAACAGCGCGCCGACCAGCATAAAGCCCTGGCTTTGCGTCGGTGCGGCGGCCTGCCACAGGGTAATCGACGGTGGAATAATATGCGGCCAGATGCTGATCCCAAGCCCGCTAAAGCCGAGGAATACCAGCCCCAATGTCAGAATAAACGGACGGCTATGGCTGGCGGGATTATTCAGGCAGCGCCACTGGTACAGGCTAAAAATCACCACCAGAGCAGGAACCGGCAGCAGATAAAACAGATTCGGCAGCGTAAACCAGCGCGCGGCGATGGCCGGTTGCGCCAGCGGCGTCCAGAGGCTAATGGCGGCAATAAACGCCAGCAGCACGATTAACAGCGTTTTAGATACCTCGCGCATCCGCTGCTGCAGCGCATTTTCGCTTTTCATCACCAGCCAGGTCGAGCCTAACAGCGCATAAGCTACCACCAGCCCGGCGCCACAAAACAGGTTAAACGCGGTAAACCAGTCAAAGGGGCCGCCGGTATAGGCCCGGTCGGTGACGGTAAAGCCGTTAATGACGGCGCCTACCGTCACGCCCTGGGTAAACGTCGCCAGAATTGAACCACCTATGAACGCCTTATCCCAGAAAGGACGGTGCGCCGGGGTGGCCTTAAAACGAAATTCAAATGCCACCCCGCGGAAAATAAGTCCGATCAGCATTAATGTCAGCGGAATGGTGAGGGCATCCACGATCACCGCGTAGGCAAGCGGGAATGCGCCGAACAGCGCAGCGCCGCCAAGCACCAGCCAGGTTTCATTTCCGTCCCAGACCGGCGCGACGCTGTTGACCATTACGTCGCGATCGTCGGCGTTCTGCGTGGCCGGGAACAGAATGCCAATTCCCAGATCAAAACCGTCCATGACGATATACATCAGCGTGGCGAAAACGATGATCACAAACCAGATAATGGAAAGATCAATACCCATTATGGCTGCTCCTTATGTTCAGTTGTGACGGCAGAAAGCGGGCGCGCCGGACGTCCGTCGGACTCGGTGGCGAAAGATTCATGCGGCTGCGGGCCTTTTCGGATGAGGCGCACCATATAGCTGTAACCCACGCCGAATACCGAGGTATAGACGACGAAGAAGGCCAGCAGGCTCACGCTCATGTGCAGGTCTCCGTGGGCAGAAACCGCATCCTTCGTTCGCTGGAGCCCATAGACCACCCACGGCTGGCGGCCCACTTCGGTGGTGATCCATCCGGCCAGAATGGCAATCAGCCCCGATGGCCCCATCAACAGCGCAAACCACAGGAAGGGGCGCGACGAATAAACGCGATTTTTATAGCGAAGCCAGAGTGCCGTTACCCCGAGAAGCAGCATCAGCATGCCCAGACCCGCCATAATGCGGAACGACCAGAAGACGATGGTGGAATTCGGGCGATCTTCCTTTGGAAACTCTTTCAGCGCCGGAACCTGTTTATCCAGACTGTGCGTCAGGATGAGACTCCCCAGCGCCGGGATCTCCAGCCCAAAGCGGGTGCGCTCCTGCTCCATATCCGGCCAGCCAAACAGCAGCAGCGGGGTAGGCTCACCCGGCGGATTTTCCCAATGTCCTTCAATCGCGGCAATCTTGGCGGGCTGGTGCTTTAAGGTGTTCAACCCGTGCATATCGCCAACCATGGCCTGGATGGGGGCGACAATCAGCGTCATCCACAGCGCCATCGAAAACATCGCCCGGATGGCGGGGGTATTATTCCCGCGCAGCAGATGCCATGCCGCGGATGCGCCCACAAACAGGGCGCTGCTCAGGAACGCGGCTATCGACATATGCAGCAGGCGGTAAGGGAAGGAGGGATTAAACACCACCGCGAACCAGTCCACCGGCACCACCTGACCGTTGACGATCTCATAGCCCTGCGGGGTCTGCATCCAGCTGTTTGAAGAGAGGATCCAGAAGGTAGAGATAATGGTCCCCAGCGCCACCATGCAGGTGGAGAAAAAGTGCAAACCCGGTCCGACCTTGTTCCAGCCGAACAGCATTACGCCGAGGAACCCGGCTTCGAGGAAGAAGGCGGTAAGCACTTCATAGGTCAGAAGCGGGCCGGTAATACTGCCCGCAAATTGCGAAAAGCCGCTCCAGTTGGTGCCAAACTGGTAGGCCATCACCAGCCCGGACACCACGCCCATGCCAAAGTTGACGGCAAAAATCTTCGACCAGAAATGGTACAGCGAGCGCCAGACCGGATTTTTTGTTTTCAGCCACAACCCTTCGAGCACGGCAAGATAGCTTGCAAGACCGATGGTAATGGCCGGGAAAATAATGTGAAAGGATACGGTAAAGGCAAACTGTATCCGTGCAAGGTGAAACGCATCTAAACCAAACATGCACAGCCTCAATGTCAAACGGTGTGCTGTTATGGTATAGGGGCGAAGATCTGACTATCAGACTCAGAAAAGTGATTTTTAACCATAACAGTTGGCATAATACTCATGCTTTAGCCATCTGATATACTTCTCGGATGAGGAATAAAAATACTGTTTTTATGAATTTTACGCATAAAACTGCTTGCTTTGTCGTCAGCGCCGTGCGTTAATGGTCTTCTGGTTTTGAGTCCAAATAAATATCTGACGTAGTTTTATAAAGCAGTTCTCATCACGTTGTGCCTCTCCGCAGCCTCTCTTGGGTCTTTATCTACATTCCGATTCGTTTTGTTTAAAACCATTATGCCCAATCGGCCCATTAGTAATTTACGTTTTTACGTTTACAGGAGAATCCTATGACTTCTTATATCCATTTCCGCTGCCCATGCTGTCATGGCTCGCAGTACCGTACCTCAGTCTTTGATGTGTCTGAGAAAAACCCACTCGGCGCGAAATGCATCTTTTGCAAATCGTCGATGATAACGCTCGATCACCTGGCCGCTGCGCGTCAGGCGCAAAGCCACGTTACCGAGTACCGTAAGTAATTCGTTTCCCGAACTATAACAGTTAGCTAAATCTTCTCTTTTTCTCCTGCTGATATACACTGTCAGTCACAAGGAGAATCTGATGAAAAAATACCAGCGTCTGGCGCAACAAATTATCTCGCAGATAGAGCTTGGCGTATGGCTGCCGGGCGATAAGCTGCCTTCTTTGCGAGAGCAGGTGGCGAGCAGCGGCATGAGTTTTATGACCGTTGGCCACGCGTATCAGATGCTGGAAAGTCAGGGGCGCATTGTCGCCAGACCGCAGTCGGGCTATTACGTTGCCTCGCGCCCGACCGCACATCAGCCTGCTCCGCCTGCCCAGGTGATGCGTGACGAAGTAGTGGATATTAACACCTACATCTTCGACGTCTTACAGGCTAGCCGCGATCCGTCCGTTGTCCCTTTTGCCTCCGCTTTTCCCGACCCACGGCTTTTCCCGCTGCAGCAGCTCAACCGATCGCTGGCGAACGTCAGCAAAACCGCGACGGCGATGAGCGTGATTGAGAACCTGCCGCCGGGTAACGTCGATCTCCGCCACGCCATTGCCCGCCGCTACGCGCAGCAGGGGATGAACATCTCCCCGGAAGAGATCGTGATCACCGCAGGCGCCCTTGAAGCGCTCAATCTCAGCCTGCAGGCGGTGACCGAGCCGGGCGACTGGGTGATAGTCGAAAACCCCTGTTTTTACGGCGCGCTGCAGGCCCTGGAACGCCTGAAGCTTAAAGCGTTGTCGATTGCGACGGACGTCCGCGAAGGGATTGACCTGAATGCCCTTGAACAGGCGCTGAAGGAGTATCCGGTTAAAGCCTGCTGGATAATGACCAACAGTCAGAACCCGCTTGGCTTCACGCTGAGCGCGGAGAAAAAAGCGCAGCTTGTCGCCCTGTTAACGCAGCACAACGTTCCTCTGATTGAAGACGACGTCTACAGCGAGCTCTATTTTGGGCGCGAAAAACCTCTTCCGGCGAAAGCATGGGATCGTCAGGATATGACGCTGCACTGCTCGTCCTTTTCAAAATGTCTGGTGGCCGGTTTTCGCATCGGCTGGGTTGCGGCAGGAAAACACGCGCGACGTATTCAGCAGCTGCAGCTGATGAGCACGCTCTCCACAAGCTCACCTGTGCAGCTGGCGCTGGTTGATTACCTGGCGACGAAACGCTACGACGCCCATCTGCGCCGCCTGCGGCGTACGCTCGCCGAGCGAAAGCAGCAGGCCTGGCAGTCCCTTTTGCGCCATATGCCTGCCGGCGTCAAAATCCATCATAACGACAGCGGTTACTTTTTATGGCTGGAGCTTCCGGCGCATCTGGACGCGGGGCTGCTGAGCGAAAAAGCCCTAACGCATCACATCAGCATTGCCCCCGGAAAGATGTTTTCCACTTCTGACGCATGGACGCCGTTCTTCCGTTTTAATACGTCGTGGGCCTGGGGAGAGCGAGAAGAGCAGGCGGTCATTCAGTTAGGCAAATTAATTAGCACGATGCTGGAATAATCCTTTTTTCGTTTTTTAAATATTCATTTCTTATCCTGATGACGGCACTGTGAATATTTCGCGGTGCCCTGTCATAGGAAATCTGCATACCGTCTCTCGCGGCTAACTCCTTGTCTATAATCCAGTTAACGGGGAATGCGCCCTCGGTCACACCTTGATGAAATTTCCTTAAGCCGAACGGTGCGGCGCATTCGCGCGGTCTACGTTTAATAAGGGAGATATTTTTACGGCACGGCTGCCGCTAAATTTCATTGCGACAGGAGTAACCCTTATGAGCAAAAAATTTGCCCGCAGCAGCCTGTGCGCGCTCGGCATGACTATCATGACAGCGCAAGCCGCAGAACCACCAAAGGCCATCGGCGACGGGGAAGGTCGACTGGATATTATCGCCTGGCCGGGATACGTCGAACGCGGACAGACGGATAAAAACTACGACTGGGTCACCCAGTTTGAAAAAGAGACCGGGTGTGCGGTGAACGTCAAAACGGCGGCCACGTCGGATGAAATGGTCAGCCTGATGGCGAAAGGGGGATATGACCTGGTCACCGCCTCAGGTGACGCTTCCCTGCGCCTGATCATGGGCAAACGCGTCCAGCCGATTAACCCCGATCTTATCCCCAACTGGAAAACCCTCGACGAACGGATTGTGAAAGGGGAATGGTTTAACGTCGGCGGGAAAGTCTACGGCACGCCGTACCAGTGGGGGCCAAACCTGCTGATGTACAACACCAAAACCTTCCCGACGCCGCCGGACAGCTGGAGCGTGGTCTTTACCAAACAGGATCTGCCGGATGGGAAAACCAATCAGGGACGCGTGCAGGCGTATGACGGCCCGATTTACATCGCGGATGCCGCGCTGTTCGTCAAAGCCACGCAGCCGCAGCTGGGTATTAAAGACCCGTACCAGCTCACCGAAGCACAGTATGCCGCCGTGCTTAAGGTGCTTCGCGACCAGCATGCTCTGATTCACCGCTACTGGCACGACACCACCGTCCAGATGAGCGACTTCAAAAACGAAGGCGTCGTGGCCTCCAGCGCCTGGCCGTATCAGGCGAATGCCGGCTTTGTTGAATAAATCGAACTTTTGCTGAGTTGAAGGATCAGATCACGTATCTTCCCGACAACGCAGACCGTTCCGTGGCAAAGCAAAAGTTCAAAATCACCAACTGGCCCACCTACAATAAA